>CAIZMS010000256.1 GCA_903934155.1 uncultured bacterium
ATTATTCCGCGGACCGGGAGTACAATGCCTGGCAGACTACGGCGTTCTCTCCGACGGTGTCCGGCGCTCCCCACAGTATTCTGATGGATGATCCACCGATAATGCCTGCTGGCGTGCTGGCGCGTCGTTCTTCCCACCCCTTCCTTTGGGATGTGGACCGGGATGGCCTACCCGACGGGTATGAGGTGATCTTCGGTTATGATCCGTGGACTCCCTTTACCTCAGGTTCCGTCAAGGACGATGGGCAGGACAGTCCGGATCGCGACTATATGGCCTGGGTGGGGGAAACCAATGATATGGCTGCCGCTGCGGCGGGTTTGGCGTTTGCCATTCGCAATTTCGAGGTGTATTCAGCAAGCGGGTTCAGTGCTGTTACCTCTGTGGATCAAGTGTATCCCGTGGCTAAGAATATGCCGAGCGGAGCGGGGGGCACCAATAGTCCCAACACGGCTCCGTATTCGAATATTGATGAGATGCGGGGCCCCGATGGTGTGATGGCGTTGACTCCTTCCGATCCGCTGTCAAATTTGGATGATGCCACCAGTCCGATCAACTACGATTCGGATGGCGATGGAATGTGGGATGGCTGGGAAGCCTATGTCGGGCTTGATCCCTCGGACCCCCTCGATGCGGCCCGTGATCCTGATACAGACAAACTCAGTAATCTTGATGAATTCCGGAGTTTCTACACTTCCACGACGAACCGGTTGGCCATGACGCCCCTGCCTGAATGGCAGAATAAAATATTCCCGACCGATCCCGGTTATGCTGATACAGACGGGGATTACATTAAGGACGGCGCTGAGAAGAAACCCTTTAACGGCGACACCTATGGAGGGCTCCCGGTAGTGTCGGAAACATGGGCTGAGTTTGACGGTGAATATTTTGGAGACGGTACGGAGGTCGCGGGTTTTACGACTAATACGTCCGTTTATGGACAGTGGGCTGGCACGTGTTTCATTGGGGGTGGACTCAATCCCTCGACCGTTGATACCGATGGCGATACCCTGCCTGATCCCTACGAAGGCTCGTTCCCGAAGGCGCTGGATGGCACGGTGGGGGATGCCTCCGTCGATCGCGATAATGATGGGTTGAAAAATTACCAGGAATACTGGACCTGTACCATTGCTCACTGGCACCCCTATCCCGGCCTGGATCCCGCTCAACCCTTCTGGGTGCCCGGAGCGGCGTCTTATCCCGGCTCCAGTTTCTTCATTGGGACACCTTATTCCTGGGACTGGAGCAAGCAGTCCTTTATCCCTCCATTCGGGGCGACGCCGGTACTGGGCCCGTTGGCCTACGCCGGGACGGATCCGGGAATTGCGGATACCGATGAGGATGGCATGGATGACTACTATGAAATTTACCATGGCTTGAATCCCCTATACGGGACACTGGATTGGCCCCTTTCTCAGGCTGTAGGGGCGACGGTTTCTGCGGGCGGTCCAGGAAACCCCATCAGTCAACCCTGGACGGTCGGGCATCCCCAGGCGGATCCGGATGGGGATGGATTGTTGAACTTTGAGGAAGCCCCGAATTCCCTTTTCCCGGCACAGTCTCCACGCACCCACACCGATCCCTCGCCTCTGTGGATGACTGATTGGGATGACTCGAATAGTTGGGCAAATCTGTACTATAGGAGTGACGATGGTTCGTGGATATGGTCACTGAAAGAACCTCCTGTTTACGCGTTCAATTTTGAAAGTAACGAGGGATATGACACGGATAATGATGGACTGAGTGATAAGGAGGAGCTGACCGTCACCTATTCCGATCCCCTGACGCCTGAAAGACCTGTGAAGCGTCGCGCCCTCTATTTAGATGGGGGAGGCTACGCGAGAACCTATCCGGGCTATTCACCGTCGCTGGCCGATGCCGGGGGGGGGTGGCTTCCCGGGTTGCGTACTGTAGTGCCGGTTGAGGATGCGCTTCGAAGCTTTACGGTTGAGGCTTGGGTCAAACCGATCAATCCGACAAGTGGAACGAATCAGGTGATTGTTGAGCGCCCAGTCAAGCGGGCTGACAGTAATCCCCTGTTGCCGGGGCTGAGTTTGGCACCGGGTGTCCGGTTGAATTTCCGGTTGGCCATCAGGGGAGATGGTAAGCCCTATGTGGAATATACCGGGAGCGGATGGGAGTCGGAATATCGCGAGCAGGTTTTGGTTGGATCATCGGTTCTAACGACCAACTGGACGCATCTGGCGGCGACCTATCAGGTGATGGCCAACACGAATGCCAATCAGGGCGGGACCTTGACCCTTTTCGTGAATGGAGTGGTTGCCGGGCGGATTCATTCCAGTCTTCTTCCCGCAACCGGGGCGTACTATCTGGGTGGATCGTTTATAACGATTGATGGTGCCCCCATGATAGTGGGGGCGTCGGATTCCAATCCCGAGGGACGGTTCGGAACGAGTGTTCCCTCCATCAGCCCGGCACCCACTAATTTCTTCAAGGGTTGGATTGATGAGGTTCGAGTTTGGAATGGCGTGCGGACCGACAGCCAGATTCAGACCACCATGTCAAAACAGCTCAGGCAGACGGATGTGATGGCCCTGAAGGCGCCCGGGGCGACGCTGAAATACCTGTATACATTCGATGGCCTGCCGCCTCTTTCGGATACCAATTCGGTTCTCGGGATGCCGCACGGTTTCCCCGCCACGGTCTCCGCGATTGCCCCTCCCGGGTATGTGGCGGCATTCTGGGATGCCACTGCTGACAAATCACGGGTGTACACGAATTACAGCTATGTGCCGTGGATCGAGAATATTGCCACCCATACGCCCGAAACGCTGCCGAGCGATGTCGGCGACATCAGTAACTCGGTGATGTTCACGATTTCTGGAACAGGGGCGACGGCGACGGTGACAGCGAATTTCTGGAACACCAGCAATCCCTATGGCTCCCGGTATTTTTCCGCCATGACAATGTGGCTCCAGAGATTTGAGCAGTATAATGACCTCCTGCCATTGTTAAGCGCGCAAACGGACGACAGTGTGAAGATGTGGGATAACGGGACTCCGGGAAACAGTTCGCTTTATGATTCCGATGGGGACGGGCTGCCGGACTGGTGGGAACAGAAATATGGCCTTGATCCTCTGGATCCCAATGGCGATAACGGCCCATCAGGGGATCCTGATCGTGACGGGTTGAATAATATGGCGGAGTATCTGGCCCAGACGGATCCGATGAATGGGGATACCTATGGCTGGGGATTTGGGGATTACAACAGTTGGTCCGGCACGACATTCCGCACCTATGGCGAAATTTATACGGATCATGACGGCTTGCCGGACGACTGGGAAATGACGCATCGTCTGGATACCAAGATCTATGACGCCTATGGGGTCTATGGTGACCCGGATGGCGACGGGTGGGCCAACTTTACCGAGTACATGACGGATACCGATCCCCAGGATGTCAGCAGTCATCCTGATCCAATCGTGAACGGGATCATCAAGTATAACGGTGCCCGGACGAACGGGTCGGTTATTGTATTGGGCTACCAGACGCCTTCCATGGATGGCAATCCCATTAGAGGAGTTTCCGGCGGAGGTGTCGTGCGGACTGAGACGGAATCTCTGGGTTCCGGCGATGGGCAAACCACGGTATTCACCGGCACACTCAAGCATGGCAGTATTGTGAAGGGAAGCGTCAAGGTGCGCCGATTGAATCCACAGTTCGTCACGCCTGATTTCGATTTCACCGATAATGCCGCCGGGCAATGGACCTATTACCCTGACTATTTCAGTTCTCAGGCAACAACCAACGTGACCTTTGATTATGGTTCAGGCGCATATACATTCCGCTGGCCCGCGCAAGATGGATTCGGAATGGTGGCGCCGTGGAATAACGATCAGATTTTCATTGATTACAAGTGGAAAGACGGGGATCCCAATTCGTTCAACATTAAGGGGCTGAAGGACGGGGATCTCTATCTCTTTGCCTATCGGGATAATAATGGGAATAGCCAGTGGGATGCCGGGGAGCCTGCAGGCATTGCCGAGCGACAGGCGATCCACCTCGGGTGGGAAGACTTGACAGGAGTGGTGATCGGTCTCACCGACGAGGCGCCTCCAGGTCATCTCCGGTTCGCTTGGCCGCAGGTTGCCGGACAGGCCAGTTATGTGATCAGGGTCGTGAACAACAGTCTTGTCAACGCGCCGTTTGTTTTCGCCTGCACCAACAAAGCGCCCCAGAATTGGTTCCACGAGGGACAGATGAATAATCTGGGAATTCCTGATTTGCCGACCGCCTCCTACCAGTGGTTTGCCAAGCAATCGGATGGGATTACCGCGATCACAAATGGAAGTATTGTTGTCGTGAATCAGGCTCCCTCCACTCCAACGGTGCTCAGTCCGGTCGGGGGGACGATCAATTACTCCTCTATGGAGGTTCTCTGGACGATGGATGCGCGTGCCGACCGGTTCCGGATTCAAATTTCCCGGGATTCTGGTTTTGCAGCCGTGTTCTATGAGTGGGTTGGGGATACACCGTTCCGCACAGTGGATGTTGTCAATAATGCGACCTATCGTTATCCGGTGCCGATCCATCCGGGCAGTGGCACCTTTACCAATGGGCTGTATTACTGGCGGATTCAGGGGATTAACGGCAACTACCCAAGTGATTATTCTGTTCCGGGCGAATTCAGGGTGAAGTTGGAGGATCCGCCGAGTGGGGTGTCCACCATATCCGGGGAGGTCAAATACTACGGCAAAGCGGGTGGCACCAACACGAGTATCTATATTCTGCAGGCCTATAATAATGGCGGATTTGGCGGTGAGCCGGTGGCTCAGGTGTCCATTACCAATATCCCTGATCCGGCGCTGATTGCCGCGCTGGCCAGTAATCCGACGAATTCCGCAGTGCCCCTGACGCCCTTTGACAAGGGGCAGTATAAAATCATGGGGCTCCGAAGCGGGGTCTATTATATCAAGGCCTTCAAGGATAGTAATGGAAACGGGCGTGCGGATATCTGGGAGACGCAGGGTTTTCTTGCCACAACAGTGGGGCGGCCGCGTGGCGTTCTGGTGGGCACAGGGAGCGTTGAATTGAACCAGAATATCACTCTGGTGGATCGCGATACGGAGTCGGACGGCCTGCCGGATGCGTGGGAATGGGATTCCCTGGGATCGCTTGCCTACACGGGCGAGTCCGTTGTGAATTCCACCACGCTGTTCATCAAATATTCCTATACTTATTTCGATGCCGATCCCCGGGATAAGTTGAGTGCCCTGGTGGCCTACGAGATGAATCACGGTTTGGCGCCCGGCGCGGATTCTGATGGTGACGGGGTTTCGGATGCGGTTGAGTTTTTGGTGACCCATACGGATCCCGGTGTGAACAGTGATGTCTTGCGCGCCAAGCAGTGTGTGGCATCCCAGCCGGGAATGGGAATGAGTCTGACCTGGGATGGCAAGGACGGGGTTAATTATCAGGTTCAGGTTTCGTCCAACCTCAAGACTTGGGCGGATGCCCCGATGGGCGCCTTCAGCGGCCCCGGAACCAAGACCTTCGTGGACACTGCGTCCGCCGGCTTGCCGGTTCGATTCTATCGGATTGTGGTGAGGTAGAGGGATCGTCTCCATTAACATTGACCTCGGGAGTGTGTTTTCGTAACGTGCGTGGATTCAACAAATAAGAGGGCGGATGACTATGAAGCACCTGATTCGGAATGTCTTTGTGGCGATACTGAGTGTTGGTTTTGCAGGGTGTGAATGGGGTGGCGGCGGGGATAGCAATTCCTGGAACGACTCCGGCAGTATTGCCAATTTCAACGGAAGTTATCGGGGGTCGGGGAGCGGGGGCTATCTTGTTTCGCAATATTCGACGGCCTCAAGTGGATCGCCTGGCTCAACTACGACCATTTCCGGTGAAACAATTGGAACGGGTGATGGGAGTAGCACGGTCTATAGCGGCTCCCTGTTGCACACTCCGGTGATATCCGGTTCCCTGCAAATCACTGCTGGCGGCTTCAGTTTCTCGGATGTCGGGGGTGGTGTTTTGAATGGCTCGGTGAGCGGAACTTCCGGCACGATCAATTATGGAAGCGGTGGTTGGGCCATTAGCGGAAGCAGTCTGTTGATTGGAAGTGGAGTATCGATTGTCGCCTCTTACGCCGTCACGAATTCCGGAACCTCGAGCAGTGGCGTTACCCCGGGGAGCACGGACGCGATTTATGCCTTCAATGTCCAGCAGTCCGGAAATAAGATCAAGATCATTGATAACAACGGTAGTGTCTATGAAGGAAGCTTCGGGGATATGCGAACCACCGGCAATCTGGGCTCGGGTTCGCAGGGCAGTACGTTTGTCAATGGCGACCAGGTCATTGCCTCGTTTTCGGCCTCGGGGAAAAGCAAGGCGGGGATGTATGTCAACATGACGGGTAACTTCCAGGGCACCGTGCAGGGGGTTTCAACGGTGACGACAAAATCAGGCAGTTCGACCATTACGACCACCTCTATGGCGCTTTCGGATCGCCGGATTATTGGAACCTGGATTGAGGATGGCGGGATGACCGGAGATATTTCTGGAGTCTCGGCTTCCGCCGTGAATGTCACGTCATCCTCGACGACGACAAATTCCATTTGATCAGATGACAGGCTGAATGGAGAAAAGGTCAGGTCGCCAAGTGTGCGATCTGGCCTTTTGTTTTTAGGGAGGTGTGTATGATGAATGGGTTGGAAAGAATGGATCAGCCGAGCCGCTGGCCATGGGTCGCGGGATTGGCGATTGTGGTTATTCTGGCCATCGGGCTGGTGGTGTGGATCCGGGGGAAAGAGGCCGCCCACCTACCCTTGATGCCAGAAGAAAGCGCGAAGCTCCCTGTAGTAACCGGCGTCCCGCCGGTAAGTGCTTCGGATGTGAAAGATGCCGCCGACACGGCGGCTACTACAAAAGAAAGCGCGAAGCTCCCTGTAGTAACCGGTGCCTGCGGTGAGCTAAGTCGAACCGTGTCGCCGGTCGTCACCAACACGCCCGCTCCATCACCTTCCGTGCCGCTTGTGGCCGATGCCAATGCCCTTCTTGCGGCTGGCAAAAAGGACAAAGCCCGCCAGCAGTTTCTTGCCGCTTTGGGGGCATCCCCGGATGAACCCTTGCGTATGAAAATCGAGGAGGTGCTTGGCCCTCTCAATGTGGAGCTTATTCGCCGCCCCTGGCCCATGGCGGAAAAGCAGGATGTCGTCGTTCAGGAGGGGGATTCCATCAAGGCTCTCGCCCGTAAATTCGGGACTACCGTGGAGTTGATCGTCAAAGGGAACGAGTTGAAGCGGCCGGATGTGATCCGGCCGGGGCAGCATCTCAAGGTGTTTTCGGGAAAAATGGAGATCAAGGTCAACAAAGCCCGGAATGATCTTCTGCTCACATCCAATGGCACCTTTTTCAAGCGCTACGGGGTCGGAACCGGCCGTTATGACAAGACCCCCGTTGGCACGTTTGTGATCGTCGAGCGGATTCCCGAGCCCCCGTGGTGGCGGGATGACGGACGTACCGTGCCGTTCGGTGACAAGGAGAACATTCTGGGCACCCGCTGGATGGCCATCAAGGCCACCGGAACCACCCCCGAACTCAAGGGCTACGGTATTCATGGCACCTGGGACACCAACTCCATCGGCAAAGCCGAAAGCGCCGGCTGCATCCGCCTTAAGAACGAGGATGTGGAGGAGCTATTCGAACTTGTCCCCATAGGCACCCTTGTAACTATTATGGAATAGCCTAATGACTGAGGAATCCAGAATCCAGAATCCAGAATCCAGAATAAAGCGGGCTCCCGCAAAGGATTTTACTGATTTAATTGTTTGGCAAAGGGCGCATCAATTTGTTCTTCAAGCGTATGTGATCTCTAAATCGTTTCCACGTGATGAGCGATTTGGGCTGACGAGCCAGTTTCGTAGGGCTGCAGTTTCTGTGGCCGCCAATATTGCCGAAGGGTTCAAAAAGAAAGGACGCCCTGACAAAGTCCGATTTTTGAATATTGCTCAAGGATCTCTTGAGGAATGTCGTTACTACCTTTTCCTCGCGAGAGACTTAGGCTACCATGACACCTCTTTGTTAATGAAAAACTTGGAAGAAGTGAGTAGGTTATTGGAGAAGTATTCCTCCACTATTCTGGATTCTGGATTCTGAATTCTGGATTCCCTATTTAGAAAGGTTATTTGAATGCATCCATATCGTACACATAATTGCGGTGAGCTTCGCGCTGAGCATGTTGACCAGACCGTTCGGATTTCGGGCTGGGTCTTCCGGAAACGGGACCACGGCCAGTTGCTGTTTATTGACCTTCGCGATCATTATGGCCTGACGCAGGTGGTGGTTACCCCCGATCGCGCCTTTTTCGACGAGTGTCAGCGCGTGCGTTCTGAAAGCGTCATTGTCGTCACCGGAAAAGTTGTTGCCCGGAGTTCGGACACGATTAACGAGACGCTGCCTACCGGGAAGATTGAAGTCATGGCCGAATCGATCACGATTGAAAGCCTGGCTGATCCGCTGCCCTTCCAGATCACCGTGGAGGATGACGGCCCGGAAGAAACCCGCCTGAAATACCGCTTCCTCGACCTGCGGCGCGAGCACCTGCACAAGAATATCCTGCTTCGATCACAAATCATTGCCAGCCTGCGCCGCCGCATGATCGGGCATGGTTTCACTGAGTTCCAGACGCCCATTCTGACCAGCAGTTCGCCGGAAGGGGCTCGTGATTATCTGGTGCCGAGTCGCGTGCATCCGGGTAAGTTCTATGCCCTGCCGCAGGCACCGCAGCAGTTCAAGCAACTTCTGATGGTGGCCGGCTTCGACCGCTATTTCCAGATTGCGCCCTGCTTCCGGGATGAGGATGCCCGGGCCGACCGTTCTCCCGGCGAGTTTTACCAGCTCGACATGGAAATGTCGTTTGTGACTCAGGATGATGTCTTTGCCGTGGTGGAGGATGTGATTCATGGCGTTTTTGGCGAATTCTCCAAATTGACGCTCGATAAGCCCCCGTTTGAGCGCATCCCGTATGC
>CAIZMS010000257.1 GCA_903934155.1 uncultured bacterium
CAATGCCCGCCCCCTCCTGCCCCCGGTGTTGCAACGAAAAAAGCCCGGCATGTATCAATAACGCAGCGTCGGGAATACCGAAAACGCCGAAGATTCCACACGATTCACGAGGATAATCAAAGTCTGTGTCATAATTCACGGCTACACCTCCACACCGGGGTAACTGAATTAGCGCGAGGGAGGTCAAAAAGCAAGACTAAAGGAAAAAAATACGTCGCTGGACGATGTGCTCTGCCCGTGTTTACACCCCGTTCGCCCGCTTGGCGGACTCAACGGTATTGTACAGCAGCATTGTGATGGTCATGGGACCGACTCCGCCGGGAACGGGCGTAATCAGGGAGGCCTTCTGCTTACAAGCTTCAAAGTCCACATCGCCCACCAGCCGGAAGCCCGCCTTCTTGCTGGAGTCCTCGATACGGTTTACGCCCACATCAATCACCACGGCGCCGTCCTTGATCATGTCCGCCGTCACGGTGTTGGGACGTCCGGCTGCGGCAATCACGATGTCCGCCTGCCTGGTATAATGGCCGATGTCCTTCGTCCTCGTATGGCAGACCGTTACCGTCGCGTTGGCCATCTTCCCCTTGGCCATGAGCAGATTCGCGAGGGGCTTACCCACGATGTTGCTGCGTCCCACAATAACAGCATGCGCCCCCTCAATCTTTACACCGCTACGGGCCATCATTTGCAACACGCCATGCGGAGTACAAGGCAGAAAGGCCTTCTCGCCCACCACCATCCGCCCGACATTCAGCGGGTGAAATCCATCCACATCCTTGTCGGGATTAATGGCCAGGAGGACTTCACTCTCATTCAAGTGCTTGGGGAGAGGAAGCTGGACGAGAATTCCGTTGATCTTTGGATCTGCGTTCATGGCCGCGATCAGGGCCAGAAGTTCTGCCTGTGTCGTGGTCGCGGGAAGGCGGTTGTCGTTCGAATAGATGCCGATTTCGTGACAGGCTTTTTCCTTGGCCGTCACATAGGACCGGGATGCGGGATCCTCTCCGACCAGGATCACGCCCAACCCGGGGACAATACCTCGTGTTTTCAGGTTCTGGATTTCCGTCGCCAGTTCACTCCGAATCTGCTGGGCAATCTCTTTCCCATCAATAATTTTTGCAGTCATAAATTTCCTTTTGATTTTCGCGACTGGTAATGAGGGCTTAACCTAGCATTTCCAGCAAGCGCTTGGTCTTGAAATATTTTTCCTGAAGCTCCTGGCGTGACTTTTCAAACTGCGCCACGACTTCCGGCTTTGCTTTACTAATGAAGGCCTGATTATTAAGCTTTAGGTTGGCCCGCTCCAGGTGCCCGCCCAGCTCTTCGAGCTGTTTGGTCAACTTGGCGGACTCCGCCTTGGCATCAATCAATCCCTCGATGGGCATATAAATCGTTCCGATATCCGTCAGGGTTCCCGGCATGGCCGAACCCGGTGTGAAGGCTTCATCAACGGTCATCTTTCCGGCCTTAAGCATGGCCTTCAGCGTGGCCGTATCGGCCTTCAACCAGGCGGCAAGTTCACCCGAGTTAGGCTTGATGATGTAGTCAATCTTCTGGCCCGGGGCAATCCCGCAGTCGGTTCGCAGCATCCGGCCGGCACGGATCATTTCATGGCGGGCATCAACATACCCGACCCGGCCTGTTGTGGCACCCCATTGCGCCAGTTCGGCGGTCAGGGGTTTTGGCCAGGGTGCCGTCATGATCGTCTCATCATCCGCCCCGTAGCCCATGCCATGCCAAAGCTCCTCAGTCAGGTGCGGCATGAACGGGTGAAGCAGACGCAACGCCGTGGAAAAAGCGTAATGCATCACCTTGAGAACCTCCGCGCGCCGGGCAGGATCCTGACCGTAGAGCACATCCTTGGAGTATTCCACATACCAATCGCAGTACTCGTGCCAGATGAACCCGTACAGATCCTGCGCCGCGTCATTAAAGCGATACCGCGTTAGGTTTTCGGTGCAGGACTCCGTAGCCCGGCTCAGTTTGGCCAGGATATGGAGGTCATCCGCACTTAACAGGGCGGGATCCAGTGCTGGGACAAGAGCGGAGGGGCGCGATCCCGTAACCGTCCCCTCTCCCTTCTCCTGCATCTGCATATAACGGGCAGCGTTCCATATCTTGGTTCCGAAATTCCGCCCAATCTCAAATTTGTCATTGGACAAAAACACATCCTGTCCCGTCGCCGTGATCATCATCAGGCTGTACCGGAGCGCATCGGCACTGTACTCATCAATGATGGTAAGCGGATCAATGGAGTTGCCGAGGCTTTTGCTCATCTTGCGCCCCTTGTCATCGCGCACCGTTCCGTGGATGTAGACCTCCCGGAAGGGAATATCCCCCATGAACTCAATACCGGCCATAACCATTCGGGCCACCCAGAAAAAGATGATCTCGGATGCCGTGACCAGTGTGTTTCCGGGATAATAAAGTTTGAGGTCTGGATTCTCCTGCGGCCAACCGAAGGTGCTGAAGGGCCATAACCAGGAAGAAAACCAGGTATCCAGGACATCCTCATCCTGCCGGATGGTGGTCGCTTTGCACTTCGGACAGTCAGTTTGTTTTCCACGACCAGCCCACTGGTGATTGCAGGCATCGCAATAATACACGGGAATGCGGTGCCCCCACCAGATCTGACGGGAAATACACCAGTCCCGAATATTCGTCATCCATTCGACATAGACCTTGTTCCATCGTTCTGGAACAAATTTGATCCGGCCATCCTGCACCGCCTGGAGAGCCGGACCGGCAAGGGGCTTCATGCTGACGAACCACTGCAGGGAAAGGCGAGGCTCAACCACGGTATCGCACCGGTAGCAATGCCCGACGGCATGTTGGTGGGTGTCAATTTTCTCAATCAGCCCGGCGGCCGTCAGGTCAGTGACAATCCGTTTCCGGCATTCGAAGCGATCCAGCCCGATATAGGGCCCGGCGCCCTCGTTCATCGAGCCGTCCTGGTTCATGACATTGATCGGGGTCAGGTTATGACGACGCCCCATCTCGAAATCGTTGGGGTCATGGGCGGGCGTCACCTTCACCGCGCCGGTTCCGAAGGCAGGATCTACAAAATCATCAGCAATAACCGGCAATTCCCGGTGCAGAACCGGAAGGCTCAGGGTCTTGCCGATCAGCGCCTTGTATCGATCATCCTTGGGGCTGACAGCCACCGCTACATCGCCCAGCAGAGTTTCCGGCCGGGTTGTCGCCACCACCACAAACTCACTGGCCGTCAACTTGCCGTCACGCTTGACGGGATACCGGATGTAATAGAGCTTACCCGTGGTGTCCTGATGCTCGCTCTCCTCATCCGACAAGGCTGTATGACAACGCGGGCACCAGTTGGTAATATAGTTGGCGCGGTAGATCAGGCCCTTATCATAAAGTCGGCAGAAGACTTCCTCGACCGCCTGGCTCAGCCCGGCGTCCATGGTGAAGCGCTCCCGTTCCCAGTCACAGGATGCCCCCAGACGCTTGAGCTGGCGGACGATCGTCCCGCCATATTCCTCTTTCCATTCCCATACCTTGCCGACAAATGCCTCGCGCCCGAGGTCATGACGGGTCTTACCCTCCTTGCGAAGGGCGCGTTCGACCACATTCTGGGTGGCGATCCCGGCATGATCCGTGCCCGGCATCCAAACTGTGTTCTTGCCATCCATGCGCTGCCATCGAACCAGGATGTCCTGGATGGTATTATTCAGGGCATGGCCGATATGGAGAATCCCGGTGACATTCGGAGGCGGGATCACAATGCAATAGGGCGTACCACCGCGGGCCGCATCCCCGTGAAAACATCCCTTTTCCTGCCACCAGTTATACCAGCGGGTCTCAACGGTCTTCGGATCGTACTGCTTCTCGAGTTCTTTCATTTTCCTTCTTCCCTGAAAAGCTTGTACTCCACACTGTCCACAAGCGCTTCCCACGAGGCTTCAATGATGTTTCCAGAAACCCCGACCGTCCCCCAGTGTTGTTCGCCGTCGCTCGACTCGATGATCACTCGCGTTTTGGCCGCCGTAGCTTCCTCAGGATCGAGAATGCGAACCCGGAAATCGGTCAGGAACACCTTTTCGATCGCAGGATAGAACCGGGTCAGCGCATTCCGCAGGGCACGATCCAGGGCGTTGACGGGGCCATCTCCCTCGGCCACACAGTGCTCCACCTCTTTCCCGACGCGAACCTTGACGCTGGCTTCCGATACACACGGCTTGTCCTTGCCATTTTTCTCAATGATGACCCGGAACCCCTCCAGTTCAAAAAACGGCTTATGCTTTCGAAGCACCTTCTGTACGAGAATCCGGAACGAGGCATCTGCCGCCTCATAGGAATATCCCTGTTTCTCCAGCGCCTTCAATGCCTCTAGGATTTCCTTCACTTCCGGTGATGATTTCTTGAGATCCATGCCGAGCTCGATGGCCTTCAGTAGGACACTGCTGGAGCCGGAACCTTCTGAAATCAGGATGTGACGCTCATTCCCTACGCTTTCCGGCGTGATGTGTTCAAAACTTCGGGGATTTTTCTGAACCGCGTTTACATGCATGCCCGCTTTGTGGGAAAAAGCGCTTGCACCCACATAAGGGGACTTCCCGTCATGACGAAGGTTCACCAGATCGTCCACAAACAGCGAGAGGTTTCGCAGTTGCTTCAGGGATCCGTCTGGAACAGCCCGGCAGCCCATCTTCAGTTCCAAAGCGGGAATAATCGTGCACAGGTTCGCATTCCCGGTCCGTTCTCCATATCCATTGATAGTACCCTGAACCTGAAGGGCACCGGCGCGAACCGCTTCCAGACTGTTGGCCACGGCCAGGCCGGAATCGTTATGAGTGTGGATCCCGACCGGAATGAAAAATGCCTTCACGACCTCAGCAGTGATACCGAACACCTCATGGGAAAGCGAACCCCCATTGGTGTCGCACAGAACAATCGAATCAGCACCGGCTTCCACCGCCGCCTTCAGCACATCCAGGGCGAAGGCGGGACTGTCCTTGTACCCGTCGAAGAAATGCTCCGCATCAAATATCACTTCCCGGCCCTGCTGCTTAAGGTACTGAACTGTTTCGGAAACCATTCGCCGGTTCTCCGCCAGCGAAGTACGAAGCACATCGGTGACATGCAGTTGCCAGGTTTTTCCAAAAATGGTCACCACCGGCGTTTTCGCCTCGATCAGGCGCAGGACATTGTCATCCTCACCCACTGCGACATCCGCCCGGCGAGTACTCCCGAAGGCCGCAATTTTGGCATGGCGCAGGGACTGCTTCCGGATTTCATGAAAAAACTCCATGTCCTTGGGGTTGGAACCGGCATAGCCACCCTCGATGTAATCCACGCCAAACTCGTCCAGCTTGAGCGCTACCTGGATCTTGGAAGATCCTGAAAACGAGATGCCCTCCCCCTGCGAGCCGTCCCGCAGGGTGGTGTCATAGAGAAAAACTTTTCGCCGCTGGCTCATACTGCACCGCCCGGATTGACTCATGACCGATTCTAATTAAAAAATGCCTCATACAGGGCCTGAACCGCCTTTTTCCGATCCATGGCCTTGACCCCGAACATCATGCTGATTTCAGAGGACCCCTGATTCAACATCTCGATGTTCACGCCGGCATTGGCCAGCGCCGTGGTTGCCCGGGCCGCCACCCCCACCGTGTAGTGCATCCCCTCGCCCACGATCATGACCAGGGCGAGTCCGCGGTCGAGGTCGATATTATCCGAGCCAAGCTCAGTCCGGATCCGGGAGAGCACACGTTCCTCCGCCTCCTTCGTGAAATCCTTTTCCCGGAAGATCACGGAGATGTTATCAATTCCCGAGGGGGAATGCTCATACGACAACCCCTCCTCTTCCATAATCTGGAGCAATCGCCGGCCAAACCCGACTTCCCGGTTCATCATGTACTTATCCACATACACCGCGCAGAAGCCGTCCGCACTAGCGATCCCGACCACGGCCCCGCCCTCATACTTCCGGTTCGGAACGATGCCCGTACCGGGCGCCTCGGGGCGGTTGGTGTTTTTTACGCAAATCGGGATCTTGGCCCGAACGGCCGGAATGATCGCCTCGTCGTGAAACACGCCGAACCCGGCGTAGGCCAGCTCGCGCATTTCCCGGTATGTCAACAGTCCGATCGGCGCGGCACCGGGCACAATGCGCGGATCGGCCGAAAACACGGAGTCGACATCGGTGAAATTCTCATACAGGTCGGCCTGTACCGCCGCCGCCAGGATGGCCCCGGTGATATCCGAACCGCCGCGGGGGAACGTTGCCACCGCACCGGAGATCGTATAGCCGAAAAAGCCTGGGAATATACTGATCCCGGGGGCTGTCTTTAATGACGCCAGCTTCGCATAGGATTCCTGCAGGACCATGGCGTTTCCGAAGTCGTCGCTCAACAACATCCCCGCAGACTTGGGGTTCACATAATGCGCATCCAGTCCGTTCTTTCGAAATATCTCGGCCACCAGCTTGGCGCTATTATCCTCGCCCGCCGCCTTCATCAAATCCAGAAAACGACCGCGATGCGAACCATCCGAGGCCACGCGGTCGCGCAAGTCGGCTTCAATTTCGCGAATCACGGCGTCCCCGACGCCGGCGTCCCGCTGGATGTCGGCATAGCGTTCCACAATGGCCTTCAACTCCACATCCGCCGTCCGCCCGGCTAGCTTTGCTTCGGCACAGGCAATCAGCATATCGGTCACCTTGGTGTCGTCAGGACGGCGTTTGCCCGGCGCCGACACCACTACGATCCGCCGATCCGGATCCATCTTGATGATGGAACAGACCTTCAGGATCTGGACGGCATCCGCCACCGAGGATCCGCCGAACTTCGCCACCTTCAACCCGCATTTCGGTTTCGCTGTCATGATACTTTCTCGATTCCCGGATCTTCGATCCGCAAACAAACTGGCTTTGCCCCCAAGGCCTGGCGCTCCTCCAGGATCCGCAAGGCCTCCATAACATTTTTCTCCACAGCACGGTGCGTTAGAATCACCACCGAGACATGACGGCCCGCCCTGTTCGGCTCCTTTTGAAGAATGGACGCCAGACTAATTCCATGTTGTCCCAAAACCGTGGCCACGACACCGAGAATGCCCGGTTTATCGAGCAGGGACAGGCGCAGGTAATAGCGGCATTCCACATCGCCCATGGGGCGGAAGGTGATTTTTCCGGACGGGTTGGCCGGACTGTAACGCGCCTTTCTGCCGCCATCGGCCAGAATACGCGCCACTTCGGCCAGATCGCTCACCACGGCACTGGCTGTTGGCAACCGCCCCGCTCCGCGCCCGGTGTAAACAGTCTGCCCGACAATGTCGCCATCCACCACCACGGCATTGAAAACTCCCATGACCGAGGAAAGCATATGATCATGCGGGACGAGGGTTGGATGAACACGAACCTCCACCTCGCCGTCCGTCGCCTTGATCACCGCCAACTGTTTCACGCGGTACCCGAAATCACGGGCGTACTCGATATCTGCCTTGTTTAGTCCGCGAATTCCCTCCACATGAATTTTTTCCTTTTGCACCTGAACGCCATAGGCAAGGAAGGCCAGGATGGCCGCCTTGTGCGCGGTATCGAATCCATCAATATCCAAACCCGGATCCGCCTCCGCATAACCCGCCGCTTGCGCCTCCTTCAGGGCATGCTCGAAGGTCACCTGCTCGCGCTCCATCTTGGTCAGGATATAGTTGCAGGTGCCGTTCAGAATTCCAAAGATACGGTCAATCCGGTTGGCGACAAGGCCTTCCCGCAGGGCGCGAATGATCGGCACCCCGCCAGCGACGCTGGCCTCAAACCAGATCCCGGTGTTGTTCGCGGCCGCCAGGGCAAAGAGTTCGCCGCCATGCTCGGCCAGAAGCGCCTTGTTCGCCGTGACCACGGGTTTGCCCAGACGCAGTGCGCGCAGGACAAATTCCCTGGCGAGGGTAGTCCCGCCGACCAGTTCAATCACAATATCCACCGCCGGGTCATCAATCACGGCCGCAGCATCCCGGGTTAACAAGGAACGGTCAACCTTGACGCCCCTGTCCCGATCCAGATCAACATCCGCAATGCGCCGCATCACGAGTTTTACCCCGATGCGCTCTGCCAGGAGGTCTCCGTTGCGCTGAAGTGCCTCGACCACGCCCGCGCCCACGGTTCCAAATCCAAGAAGTCCAATTCCAATTTCTTTCATGATGCATTCCTCATCCTTCGAACCGGGCGATACTCTATAAGGAATTACGCCGGAAACAAGAATAAAGGCCGCATCAAAATGAATTTGAGGACTGCGTGAGCCTTAGGCGACGACCACTGGCAGCGGATTGGATTTTCCGCAATGAGGACAGCGGTAGGTTTCTGAATTCGGATTCTTGTCCTGCTCCGACAACATCAGGCCGCACTTGCAGTTCCCCCTGAAACGGCGTATCACAAGAGTCTTTGCCAAGGCACGCGCAAGGTCCTCCTTGCCGGTTTTGATCTCAGCTTCCCGCCGACAAAGAATAGCTTCCTGACTTTTCATAACGACTCCAATTCTGCAATGGCATCAGCTCAGACCGGTGCGTTGTGCATGGTTTTTGACGGGAGACCCGCCTCTCATGTGATTTTCTATTGTCGGACTATGCCACAAAAAGACCCGGATCACCAGATGATTCTCCACGATGTAGAGGCTCGGACTGTTGAGCTTGCCTCCTCATCGCTTTCCTTGTCATAATCGCCCCTTGTATGAGCCACCCAACTGAACACGCCATTGCCTCGGATGAAATCGTCATTTATGCGGATGGTGCCGCTTCGCCCAATCCCGGCAAAGGCGGCTATGGGGTTGTCATCATCCAAAACGGTTTGCGCCAGGAAATTTCTGGCGGCTTCCGGGCTACGACCAATAACCGGATGGAACTGATGGGGGCCATTGTGGGGCTTCGGGCGATTCCCTCTCGCGAAGGCAAGAAGGCGAAAGTGGTTCTCTACAGTGACGCCAAGTATGTGGTGGACATGTTTATCGGGGGGCATGCCTTAAAATGGCGAAAAAACGGCTGGACCCGTAGCAACGGTCGGGAAAAGGCCCGCAATCCCGATCAATGGAATGAGCTTTTGGCCTTGGCGGAACAGCATGACGTCAGAATGGTGTGGGTCAAGGGCCACGCCGACAACCTCGAAAATGCCCACTGTGATGAATTAGCGGTTGCAGCACGGCAAAAAGAGAATTTACCCATCGATGAAGGGTTTGAAAATCCCATGCCCCCTGCCCACCACATCATCCCTCAACAAACGCTCTTCGATTGGCTGAACCCGGAGTCTTTGATTTCGTCTCACAATTCAATGTCATTGACATAACATTGAGTCCGACAAACAATACCTTTATTTCGGAGGAACATCCATGACTACTCGGCATGAGGCATTGACAGATGAAAAGTGCTCGATCGAGGAACTTCGAGCTCTCCGGAAAAGTGAAGAACACCTCCGCATCACGCTAGCGTCCATCGGTGATGCCGTCATCGCCACGGACGACAAAGGACGAGTCACCACAATGAACTCGGTGGCCGAAACCCTAACCGGATGGACTGAGAAAAACGCCCTCGGGAAAGACCTGCACGATGTTTTCCAGATCATCAATGCAAAAACACGCAAAAAGGTTGATAATCCAATTTCACTCGTGCTGGCCAGCAAGAAAACGGTCGGACTGGCCAACCACACGATCCTGATTTCAAAAGACGGCACCGAGCACCAAATTGCCGACTCAGCGGCACCCATCAAAGACACCCAGGGCCATATCTCGGGCGTCATCCTGGTCTTTCGAGATGTAACCCGGGAGTACAAGGTGGAAGAGGCGCTTCGGGAAAGTGAAAGCCGCTACCGGGGACTGATTGATCTCGCCGTTGACGGAATACTTCTTGGCGATCAATCGGGTCTTGTCTCGGATGCCAACCAGTGCATGTGCACAATAACCGGTATGTCCAAGCATGATCTGATTGGACAACACATCTCTGATCTGCCTTTCACGCAAAAGAGCCTCCTCGCTTCGCCGCTCCGCTTTGACCTTTTGCAAAAAGGAAAAATCATCATTAGCGAACGAGTGCTGCTCCGCCCCAATGGATCGGAAGTGGTTGTCGAAATGCGGTCCAAGATGATGCCTGACGACTCCTATCAATCGATCTACCGGGATATTACCGAGCAGAAAAGGGCCGCCAAATTCCTGAAACTGATTCTCGAAAACATCCCCGATTATGTTTTTTGGAAAGACCGGAATTCCGTTTTCCTCGGGTGCAACAACAATATTGCCAGAGCCGCCGGCCTGAACTCCCCCGACGATATTATTGGCAAGACCGACTATGATCTCGGCTGGAAAAAAGAGGAATCCGACTTCTTTGTCGCCACGGACCGCCGGATCATGGAGAGCAATAAAGCCGAGTATCATATTATTGAGCCGCAACTTCAAGCAGACGGCAAACAGGCATGGCTCGACACCTGCAAAGTGCCGCTCCATGACGAACAAGGCAATGTCATCGGTATTTTAGGCACGTTTATCGACATCACCGAGCGAAAAAAAGCGGAGGAACGAGAGAAGGATCTTCTGGTTAAATTAGAGCGGAGCGCGCGGCTGGAATCACTGGGCGTTCTGGCCGGCGGGGTAGCGCATGACCTGAACAATATTCTTGGCCCCATCGTGGCCCTGCCGGATGTGGCAATCGAGTACATTCGACGGAACGGTAATCCATCCGATCCTGACCACGAAACCACGCTGGATTCGCTTCACATCATGAAGTCTTCTGCGCTGCGGGCGGCGAATGTCGTCAGTGACCTTGTGGTATTGGGGCGACGGGCGCAGTTCCAGAAAAAATCTTCAAATGTAAACCGGGTGGTCGAACACCTTCTAAAATCAAAGCAAATTCAGGCTATGCAAGAAAGACGCCCTGACGTTCAGATATCAACCCGAGTGTCGCCCGAGTCGCTCTGGTGCCAGGGCTCAGAATCGAGACTGGCGCGAATTCTTGAGAATTTAACTAGCAATGCTGTGGAAGCGATCTCCGGATAGGCGAGGTCACGTTTGGCGCCAAACAAATTATACTGACACA
>CAIZMS010000258.1 GCA_903934155.1 uncultured bacterium
ACCGAAACACCTCGGAAACACTCCCCGCGCGGCAATACCCGCGCTGCCCCTGTTGCCGGTTTACGCCGCATTGACGCGGACACAATTCACAGCGAGTCAACGATGAAGCACAGGGATTCACCGGCCAGGCTTAATCCTGGTCCTCCTCCTTCACCTTGGCGGCCGCCGCAATGATCTTCTGGGCAACATTGGAGGGCACCACATCATACCGCGCAAAGGACATCTCAAACGAGCCGCGCCCCCCCGTCATGCTCCGCAGTTCCGCACAATAGGTGAATAATTCCGCCTGGGGAATATCCGCCGTGATCACCTGCAGTCCATCGGCGGACTCCATTCCGACAATCCGGCCGCGCCGGTGACTCATGTCGCCATTGACATCGCCCATGAAATGCTCGGGAATCGTGATCTTGACCGACATGATCGGCTCCAGGAGAACCGGCTTGGCCTTGCTGATCGCCTCCCGAAACGCCCGGCTTCCGGCAATCTTGAACGCAATTTCAGAGGAGTCCACATCATGGTAGGATCCGTCATATACAGTGGACTTCACTTTCACCACGGGGCATCCGGCAAGCGCCCCCTTCGTCATCCCCTCAACGACTCCCTTTTGAACCGCCGGAACAAAGTTGTGCGGAATGGCGCCCCCCACAAGGGCGTTTTCAAACCATTCCTCGTCGCCGTCCAGGAGCGGCTCGACCTTGAGGTAAACCTCACCGTACTGGCCACGACCACCCGACTGCTTCTTGTGCTTGTAATGACCTTCCGCGCGGCCCGTAATCGTTTCCGTGTAGGGAATTTTCGGAGTGCTCAGAATGACATCCACACTATTGCGTTTTTTCATCCGCTCCACCGCCACCGCCAGATGGGTATCCCCCATTCCGGAGAGAATCGTTTCATGGGTGGCAGGATGGCGCTCAACATGGATGGTCGGGTCATCTTCCGCCAGCTTATGCAACGCCGTCCCGATCTTGTCCTCATCCCCCTGCGTCTTGGCCGCGATGGCAAACCACATGACAGGATTGGGAAACTTGAAAGGCTCAAACAACGCCTTGGCCCCATTCTGGCAGAGCGAGTCCCCAAGTCCAGTCACCTTCAGCTTGGCAATCGCCACAATATCGCCGGCTTCAGCCTCTGTGATGGGCAATTGCTTTTTCCCGTTCAGCGCCACGAACTGGACAATCCGTTCCTTTTGTTCCTTGTTCAGGTTCATGACCTCGGTGTCGGCCTTCAGGGTTCCCCCGCAGACATAGACGAAACTCATATGCCCAATAAAGGGATCATTCACCGTACGCCACACATACCCCACAAACGGGGCAGAGGGTGAGGTATCAATAGCCTTGCCGGACGCATCCTTCATGGGACGGTCGGCGGGAGACGGGAAGAACCGGGCAATCCCGTCGAGGAGTTCCCCCACCCCGACATTCTTCAGGGCCATACAGGCGAAAACGGGAACCAGTTTCCGATCGAACACGGCATGACGTAACCCATCGGAAATTTCACGGGCCGTCAGGGGCTCGCCGGCCAAATACTTTTCAATCAGAGTGTCATCGGTTTCCGCCGCCATTTCAACAAGGGCGCCCTTGGCCGCCTTCACGGCGTCGCTAATACTATCCGGAACACTGGTCGCCGCCAGAACATCCACCACGGCACTGTTATCGGGAAGCGGGATCAGAACAGGAATACAGCGATCGCCCCAGGTGGCCTTGATATCGGCCATCACCTTGTCGAAGGGGGAATTTTCACGATCCAGCCCGGTGACCACAATCGCCCGGGGAATATCAAGGGCGGACGCCTGTTTCCAGGCTTTCATGGTGCCAACCTGGACTCCGGCATGGGCATCGACCGTGATCAATGCGGCACCGGCAATACGACTGGCCTGAATCACCTGCCCGAAGAAATCGGCATACCCGGGCGTATCACAGAAAACGATATCCATGTTATGTCCATCGGAACTCTTGTAGAGGCCGCAGAAGGACTTGGCGTAGATTGTTGTCTTTCGTGATTTTTCCTCGTCGGTATAATCGCCCAAGCTGGTGCCCTGGTCAACCGAACCCAGCCGGTCATTGACGCCCATCTTGTAGAGCATCGCATCCGCCAGGGTGGTTTTTCCACTGGCTGTGTGTCCCATCAAAACAAAGTTTCGAACGTCAGCAACAACAATGTCCTTCATGCTCGCTTTCCCTTCATTTTGTCCC
>CAIZMS010000259.1 GCA_903934155.1 uncultured bacterium
AAAAAATGGAGCGAGCGAAGGGAGTCGAACCCTCGACAATCACCTTGGCAAGGTGACACTCTACCAACTGAGTTACGCTCGCGTCGAAAAACGGGCGTCAATCTATCATGTCCCGCCGCGGATTCAACATCTTTTTGAAATTAACTTAGACTTGTCTTTTTCACTGACCCTGCGGCGCGTTGTTTGATCAATTCGATTGCGGCGTGGGTAATGACATCCAGACTCACTTTGCCGGTGTTCCAGACCATGTCGTAGAGGAGAGGATCCTCGATGTCACGGTGGAAGAATAGTTTGATGAGCTTGCGACGTTCGGCATCCTGTTTCAAGACCGCGCTCCGGGCATCTTCCTTGTTCAGTTTGAATCGTTTCATCATCCAGACGATCCGGTGTGCTTCGGGAGCCACCAGTCGGATGTGTATGCCTTGTGGAAGATCGGCTGTCACGAGGGAGCCACCCCGTCCAACCATGATCACTTTTCCAATCAGGGCCAGCATCCGGACCACTTTGAATGTGGTTCGCTGAAGGAGGTAGGTCTCGGATTGGCCGGTGAAAAGACTTTCAACGAAGTCATTGAACTGGGATCGGTATTTCTCCGCGACAAGGCCCTCGATATGGCTTTGCAGAAGCGGATCCTTGGCTACCACCTCGGTTAGTTCCTTGTCGAAGACATGCCATCCTTCAAAAACGGAATGGGCGTCCTTGTGTTTCAGGAATTCGGTAAGGATCACATAGGATAGAAGGTGCCCTCCCGCGCCCGCTTGACGGGAAACAGTGACAAAGGGAAACCCATATTCGGGAAGATCCTCAAAGTTTCTTTTTTCCTTCAAAAATTGCTGGATCATTTTTAGATGGTTCATGTTTTTCTCTCCTGCACATGAATAGTATTGGCGGGAGTCATGCTTCCGTCAACCGAAATTCTCCCTATTGCCTTCCGGATTTGTGCTGTGTATTCTTCCGCCATGCTTCAGTTGTTGCGAGTTCGTAATCTGGCTCTGGTTGAGGACATTACCGTGGAATTTCAGCCGGGGCTGAATGTCATCACCGGCGAGACCGGCGCGGGTAAATCCGTCATCATCGGAGCCTTGGGTCTCCTCCTCGGGGAGCGGGCCGATAAAAGCCTCATCCGGGCTGGTGCCGACCAATGCCTTGCTGAAGCCGTTTTCCAGCTGAACGATTCAGATTCCGTAGATGCCATTCTCGAGGAGGTGGGCCTTCCTCCTTGCGAGGGACGGCAACTTCTGGTGCGGCGTACCCTGTTGGCGAACGGGACAGGAAAAAATTTCATTAACGACAGCACGACGACGATCCAAGTGCTCAAGCGGGTGGGGCAACATCTGGTTGATATGCACGGCCCCTATGACCACCAATCCCTGCTGAGTCCCGATTTTCAACTCGATATCCTCGATGCCTTTGGGCACCTCTGGGATGCCCGAGAGGCTTACGAGAAGCTCTATGCCGGCTTGCGGGCACTTCAGCTCCAGCGGAAGGAGCTGGAGGGCGCCAATGAGCAGGAGGTGGCGCAGCAGATAGAATTGCTGTCGTTTCAGGTGAAGGAAATTCAGGATGCCGCCCCTGTGGAAGGGGAAGAGGAATCCCTGGTCAGGGAACAGATCCAGGTGGCCAACGCACAGCGGATTCTGGAATTGGCAGGAGGAATCCAGGCAGCGCTGATGGAGGGAGACACCTCAGCATTCAACGGCATGGCGTTTGCCCAGAAAGGTCTGGCGGAACTGACCGGATTGATCGAGGCCGCCGCCGGGTGGAAGGAGGAGGCCCGTTCCATTGCCGTTCAAATTCAGGAGTTGGCGGGGGTGGTGGAGCATACCGTCCGTAATATTGAAGGAGATCCGGTACGCTTGCAGTGGCTGGAGGATCGAATGGCCCTGTATCACCGGTTGAAGCGAAAGTACGGGGCCTCGGCGAAGGAGATCCTGGAGCACGGCGAAAAGACGAAAGCCCGGTTGCGTGATCTGGAAAGTCGCGGGGAACGGCTTCAGGAGCTCGATCAGGCTGTGGCCACCGCACGGGATAAGGGAGATCAGGCAGGCGGAAAGCTTGGCAAGGCCAGGCGTCAGGCGGCCGCAAAACTTGCCAAAACCATCACCGTCGAACTGAGCGACCTGGGGTTCCCCCATGGGGCCTTTGCGGTTGACCTACGGTCGTCTGAGCCGGGACCCTCCGGCATGGATGACATTGATTTTACCTTTGCCCCGAACGCCGGGGAACCCGTCCGCCCCTTGAGGGCCATAGCCTCCAGCGGCGAAATTTCACGGGTGATGCTGGCCGTCAAGGCCGTTCTGGCGGATCATGACAGCATTCCGGTTCTGGTCTTTGATGAAATCGACGCCAATGTCGGTGGCGCCATGGGAACCGCCATTGGGACGAAGCTCGATACCGTCGGTCGTCATCATCAGGTTTTGTGCATCACTCATCTTCCCCAGGTCGCCGTATTCGGGAAGACTCATTTTGCGGTGGCGAAGGAAGTGGTAAATGGCCGGACCCGGACCCTGATCACCTGTTTGAAAAAAGAGCAGCGCATCGAGGAAGTGGCCCGTATGCTCGGCGGTCGCGATCTCACCAGCGTGACCCTGAAGCATGCGAAGGAAATGCTGGGAAAAAATGCTTAGTTTCCGGCTGAGGAGCGTTCAACGGTGCTGAATACCAGGGTGGCCTTGGCCACGCGACCCGGGGTGGCTGCGGCGAACAGGGTGCACTCCAGAAGCGTCCAGGGCGGATTGGCGATGGCTCCGGCGTCGAGAAGCTTGCCCAGATCAGTTCCTGCGATATCGGTGAATTCCACGCTGACTTTTTTCGCGGTCCAACCCGGAACGGACGGGGTGATGTCGGTGGCCAACAGTCTCATGGATTGGGCTGGCACTGTTGTTCGTGCCAGTGTCTCGAGCGGAATTGAACCGGCCGGGTATTGGACGGCGGCCGTCAGAAGGGCGTGATACCGGTTCGCCTGGCTTCGCATTCCGGCGAGTTCCCGAATGTCGTTCGCCTTCTTGAGTAGAATTTCCTGGGTCCGGCTGATTCCATTAAGGGAATGGACGGTCAGGAGAAGGCCCGCCAAAAGGGAAAGCCCGGCGGCGCCCCACACGATGATGAGGGGTGTGTTATTTTTTTTCACGGTTCCGCTCCATCCCGATTACAAAAGCCTCTCGTTCTTCGCCTGGAGGTTGCACTTTGCGTTCAACACTTGTTGTCCAGCCTGCCCCGTTCAGCCGTTGCGCCAGTTTGCCGCCTTGCTCGAATTTCGGGGCCAACCCATGGATGACGCCGTTCTTGCGGCTCAGGGTGAGCGTTTCGATGGTCAGCCCTTCTTCGGTCGCCAAGAATAGAATGGTATTCAGGGTGTCCCGTAGGGGGCCGTCAACGGCGGCGAGAAAAGGTTCCATGGTTTTAGTTTGCTGATCCATGGCGCGCCGGGCGGCGAGGACTTCCTGCCCGACCTGAATCCCCCGTGGCGAACCGGAAACCTCGACGGCCAGAGCTTTGAGCGAGGCTTGCGTTTCGGAAATCCGGTGCTGTGCCGCGGCCAGCCAGACGACATTGACGAGGCAGAGAAGCAGGCCGGATGCCAGACAGGCTCTTCCCCAGAGAGTCGGTTGTTTTTCCTGTCGCCGGGCTAATTCCGGATGAAGGTGAAGGCCACTTCGCAGATTGCATGAGGTCGGGCAGGGGGTCAGTGCCCTGCCTGCCAGTGCGCGGGCGAGAAAGGTTTCGGGTTCGTGAACAATCTTGCTGCTACCGGGCCAACGGCTGGAAAGTGATGCGTAAAGGGATTCAACAGTACCCAGGGTCGCGCCCGGGCCAGTCCATAAAAACTGTGTTATGGCGGGTACGTCTGGGAAGTGGGACTTTAAAAAGCGGTGAATCGCCTCGGCCTCCGGCTGTCTCAGACTGAGGGCCCCCAGGAATACCGCAGACTGGTCGGCTACCAGCGTGATCCGGTCCGAGCCAAGATAGATCACGACGCGCGGGGAGGATTCTTCGCGAACTGGGGCATATTCGATGAGGCTCTGATGCCAGAGCGCAATTGATTCATGGTCAAGGAGATGAGGATCCAGGCCTGACTGTGCGAGTCCTTCAAGCTTTTTCTCAATATCCTCGTGGCGGGCGCCAGCCACCAGACCCCGCGTTCCTGTACCGTCGTCAGTTGGCATTGTTCCCAACAAAGCGATTTCGCAGTCCTCAACGGAAAAGGGAAGTTGGATATCCAGAAGCGAATGAAAAACAGTTGCGGCCTTCCGGGAGGAGGCAATCGGGGCGGTCAACCAGCGTGTGAAGCTCTCCCGCTGGAAGAGGCAGGCGGCCAACACGGTACGGGGGGCGGGAGTAGCGGTCTCGCTCGAATCGGCTTTTGAAAACGACAGGGATCGGCCCCGGCGAACGGCTTTGATGAGGATGGGTTGACCGCCGTTTTCATCGATGCCGTAGGCGGTGTGCGCCCAGCCAGTTGGGGTCGTGAAATTCATGTTAAGACGGCTCAACCCAGGCCAGAATGCGGATTGTGCCTGTGGGTAGGCGGCAGGCGAGGCCGCGCGAGAGGAATGAATTTGCACCCGATGAAGACCGGGTTGTCACGGAAAAAAACTGGCCGAAAACAGGGATGTCCTGACGTTGGAGCGGGGGAGGAAGGGCATCCCGAGGGAGTCCCTGCAGGGTGGTTCGGGAGAGAATTCCCGAAGGGGTTTGGGTTTCAAAAACCTGATACTCGGAAGCGGCGGTTCCCGCTTTCATGCCATTCTGCATGGCTATCCAAGCGGAGTCGAGTGCGGTGGCGCGAAGGGCCAGCCGGGTCTGGCGGGCCTCACCGGCCCGAAGGGCCATGCGGGCGGATGCCAGGGATTGCACCACAACGCCCGAGAGGAGCGCCAGCAGAAGAATCACCATTAGTAGCGCAAACCCATTTTGGTGTTGAGTGCCCGTCTTCATGGATTGCGGTTTTACTTTAAAAGCAAGAGCAAGTCAAATTGACCTTGGTTGTCTCTATCCAGGAAGGTTCGGTCTTGTCCCGTTCTGTCCGTCATGGCAACATGAGGGCATGAACCTCTCACCCCAGCCTCCGCCTCTTCCGCAGGGCGTTGCCCGGCGGCCACCGGCCTTTTCTCCGATGCTGTTGTCAGCACTGGTCTATCCCGGAGCCGGGCAGTTGATGCAGAAGCGTTGGGGGGCGGGGGTCGGATTTGGGTTGGCCTTTACGGTGCCTTTTGTTTGGTTTGTTGTAGAGGTTTTTCGGGTCTTGAGCGCCTATTATGCCTTCATGGTGGATTTCAAGGGGGCAACGGGTGTGGCGCCTGGCGCTGCGGCAATCGTTGTGCCGTTTCTGCTATCGCTGGCTCTTTATGTGGCCGGATTGGTCGACACGGCCGTGGCCGCCTATAGGATTCGGATGAAATCCCGGGTTCATCCTACTTTTTGACCGAGTCCGTCGTTGCAATCCAGAGCGAAACGGTTGCGTAAATCTCAGCCCAGAGTTGCTGGGCCGCAAGGACTGCATCCCAGCCGAAGGCAATCATCAGGGCACCCATGGCAGACCTCAGGATCATCTGGTCAGCCTGAATAAAAAGGTAATACAGCGAATAGCCAGGAATGATCAGACACAAAATGCCGTAAAAAGCATCATCCCCAAAGGCATAGCAGATGACCGTGATGTGGATAAACACGAGTACCCACACGCCGCCGCTGATCAATGCGCTGAGGATGTCGCTTTGAAGCGCCCCAGGCCAGTACCGTAGCCAGGATAGAATCAGGGATAGGATGACAAAAAGAAGCCAGGGAAGCACTTTCGCCTCAAAGGCGGTCGCCCGGCGTTTCTGGATGATTTTTTTCGCCTTGGGGAGGTATTGACGGACATCATTCTGTTGGGGCGAGTTGAACAGGCTTTTCTTTTTTTTTCCACCCTGCGGAGGGGATTCGGGCTTCGGGGGCGGTTCCGGGGGCTTTTCCACGGCGAGTTTCAGGCGTTGCGCCACGGCGCTGGGTTCAGTCATGCGTTCTGGAACCGCAACCTTGGTTTTGCATTTCATGCAAATGAGACGATCTGCGTCGACAAACTCAGAAACGGGAATGGTGTTGCCGCAGGTTGGACAGGTGATAATGATGTCAGCCATGGCAAAAAACTAACACGAAGCGACTTTATGATCAAAGAAAACTAACACCCCGGGGCATCGAGGGAATCGCGAAGAGCGCCGCGACGGTCTGGGCAATGTCGTAAAAACCGTTCCGGATCCCGAGTGAACGGTTTGGCTTGCCAATTCCCCGGGTGAGTAACGGCACAAATTCGCGGGTGTGATCCGAGCCTCTGAATGTGGGGTCGTTTCCGTGGTCAGCGGTAATGATCAGGGCGTCATCCGGTTTCAGTTTCCGAAGAAACTCGCCTAGGAAAAGGTCGGTATGTTCCAAGGCGCCAGCATAACCGGCGGAGTCACGGCGGTGGCCGTAGAGCATGTCGAAATCGATCAGGTTTGCGAAACAGAAAAAGGAGTCCGGGCGATCCGCCAGAACCAGGAGATCCCTCTGCGCATCGGGATTGTTTTCGACATGGAAGGATTCGGTGATTCCTGACCCCGCAAAAATGTCGTTCAGTTTTCCCACGGTGATAACCCGGATTCCGTTTTTCGTTAAGCGGTCCAGCAAAGTTGGTTCGGGGAGTGGGTAGGAGAAATCACGCCGGTTTTCTGTGCGCTTAAAGGCGCCCGGTGTACCGATGAAAGGGCGGGCGATCACCCTGCCGACAACATAGGGGTTACAGAGTTCGCGGGCGATCCGGCACCCCTCGTAAAGTTCGGAAAGGGGGATAATGTCCTCATGAGCGGCGATCTGAAATACGGAATCGGCGCTGGTGTAAACGATCCAGGAACCGTCCGCCATGTGCTGGGGGCCGAGTTCCTGGATGATGGTGAGGCCGTTTGCCGCCTTGTTGCCGATGGATTTACGCTCGGTCCGACGTTCGAATTCATGGATGAGCGATTCGGGAAAGGAGGGGGCTTCGTGCGGAAAGACATGAAAGCCCTTCTCCATCAGGAGTCCCGCCATCTCCCAGTGCCCCTTGGTAGTGTCTTTTCCCCGTGACTGCTCCTGCATGGCCCCGTAGCCGCCTTTTGCCTGAGCCACGGGCGTTACGCCGGGAATAGGGAGTCCGCCCGGCAGCAGGGCGGGAATGTTGCCGAGCCCCAGCGACTCCAAGGAGGGAAGTTTGAGTCCGCCGACAGCCTGTCCGATATGCGCCAGAGTGTTGGCTCCGACATCTCCGTATTGCCCGGCATCCGGAGCCGCACCGATGCCGACCGAGTCGAGGACGATCAGGAATGTTTTCATGGTGAGGTGGTGTGTATCCGTATTGTTCCTTCCCTGCCCATTTGGTAACCTAATTGCATGAAGGGTGCAAGCCATCTCCATACTGCTGAATACTGTCGGTCAAAGCCCGAAGGTGGCATTCAGTGCGGGTTGTGTCCCCACCATTGTTTTCTTCATGAAGGTCAGACGGGGCGGTGCAAGGTTCGGTGTGTTTTCGGGGGCGAGTTGAAGGCCATGGGATATGGCGTTTTGTCCTCCGTTCATGTTGATCCGATTGAGAAGAAACCCCTGTATCATTTTCATCCCGGCTCCTCGATTTTAAGTTGGGGAGGGTGGGGGTGTAATTTTGGGTGTACCTTCTGCCAGAACTGGACGATCTCCCAGGATTTCCGTAAATCTGAAACGATTCACACTTCCGGGCAGATGGTACAGGCCATGCACGCTGAAGGATGCTCGCTGATGGCCTACACCTACAATGAGCCGCTGGTCGGGTTTGAATTTGTCCGCGACTGTAGCCGGTTGGTTCGTCAGGAAGGGGGTAAGAATGTCCTGGTGACAAACGGGTTTATTGAGGAAACGCCCGCTGCCGAGCTGCTACCCTTGGTGGATGCACTCAATGTGGATATCAAGAGCATGGAGGAGGGCTTTTACAAAAAATACTGCAAGGGGGCTTTGGCGCCGGTGCTGCGATTCTGTCGACAGGCGGTAAAGGCAGGATGCCATCTTGAGGTCACGAATCTGATTATTCCCGGCTTGAACGATACGGATAAAGGATTAGAGCAGTTGGCGGCATGGATTCATGATGAACTGGGCCCGCTCACGCCTCTCCATCTGAGTGCCTATCATCCGGAATTCTGCCTCGAGGTTCCTCCCACTTCCGGAGAAACTCTGCATCGCGCATGGGACATCAGTCGGAAAACACTGGCTTATGTGTATATGGGAAACCTATTCACGAAAGCCGGCCAGGATACGCTTTGTCCGGGTTGTGGAAGCCTGCTGATCGGGCGCCGTGGTTATCAGGTTTCCGTGGTCGGATTACGCAATGGTTCTTGCGCCCGGTGCGGGCGCAAGGCCGACGTGATTACTTGAGATCTTCGTCCACGTTTTCTTCAGGGATGTCGACCGGAGGTTGGGAGTCCTTTTTTCGGTCCCCGGCGACCAGGGAATTCTGCCACTC
>CAIZMS010000260.1 GCA_903934155.1 uncultured bacterium
CATGAAACCAACGACTCCCTATTATCTGATCGACGAGAAGAAGTTACTGCGCAACCTGAAGATCATTCAGCAGGTGCGCGAACACTCGGGTGCCAAGTCCGTCCTCGCCTTGAAATGTTTTTCCACCTGGTCCGTGTTCCCCCTCATGCGGAAATACATGGACGGCACAACCAGCAGCTCACTCCCCGAGGCCCGGCTGGGATACGAGAAATTCAAAAAAGAGGTTCATGCCTATAGTGTCGGCTTCACCCGACAAGAGGTTCGGGAAGTGAGCACCTTTGCGGACAAGGTGATTTTCAACTCCCTCTCCCAGCTGAAACGGTTTGCCCCCGAATCCCGAGGACTCAAACTGGGCCTGCGGGTTAATCCGGGAATCAGTCACTCTCATTTTGACCTTGCGGATCCGGCCCGGCGCTATTCGCGGCTGGGTGTGACGAATCAGACTGAACTCATGAAGGTGGCGCCCCGGCTCAGCGGAATCATGTTCCACTTCAATTGTGAAAACGACGAGTTCAAGAGTTTCGCTTCAACCCTCGACCGGATCGGCCGGAAGTATGGCCCGCTCCTGAAAAAAATGGAGTGGGTCAGCCTGGGGGGCGGATTGTCCTTCACAAAAGCCCGCTATCCCCTGCGTCAATTCTGCCGCAAACTGAAGCAGTTCAGCGCGCAGTTCGGAGTCCAGGTCTATCTGGAGCCTGGCGAAGCCGCGATCACCGGATGCGCCGAACTCGTGACCACCGTTCTGGATGTCGTTCATAACGAGTCGGATGTCGCGATCCTGGATGCCTCCCTGGAGGCGCACATGCTCGATCACCTGATCTACCGGACCAGCCCGAAGGTCAATTCCCCAACGCCGGGCCGACACCCTATCATGCTGGCCGGGCGTTCCTGTCTCGCGGGCGACGTATTCGGACACTACTCACTCAAAACGCAGTTAAAGCCCGGCTCGGTCGTTCATCTGGCCGATGCCGCGGGATACACCATGGTGAAAAAGAACTGGTTCAATGGTCTCCCCATGCCGTCCATTTGCGTACGACGACTGAATGGAAAGCTGGAAACCGTTCGGCGTTTCAGTTACAAGGATTATCTCGAAAGTCTTTCATAGGAAGGGAATATTAATGAAAAAGAACATCCTGATTATCGGGGCCGGCGGCGTGGCCCATGTGACAGCCCACAAGGCGGCGATGAATAATGACGTGCTGGGCGACATTTGTATCGCATCGCGTACCCGATCCAAGTGCGACGAGATCATTGAGAGTGTCCGGCGGATGAAGCACCTCAAGGATCCGTCCAAAAAACTGTATTCACGGCAAATTGACGCCTTAGACATCCCGGCGACCGTCAAGCTCATCCGCTCGACCAAGTCCGAAATCGTCATCAACCTCGGCAATGCGTTCATCAACATGTCCGTTCTGGAAGCATGCCTTCAAACCGGCGCGGTCTATCTTGACACAGCCATCCATGAGGATCCGGACAAGGTTTGCGAAACGCCCCCCTGGTACGCCAACTACGAGTGGAAACGGAAAGACCGCTGCGCGAAAAAAGGCCTGACCGCCATCCTCGGCGTCGGATTCGATCCCGGTGTGGTGAATGCTTATTGCGCATTGGCCCAGAAACGCTACTTCGATAAGATCGACACCATTGACATCATGGACGTCAACGCGGGCAGCCACGGCAAGTACTTCGCCACCAATTTTGACCCGGAGATCAATTTCCGGGAGTTCATCAAAGTCTGGACCTGGATTAACCGGAAATGGAAGGAATACCCGACCCACTCCGTCAAGCGTGTCTATGATTTCCCGGTGGCTGGACCATGCCCCATCTATCTCAATGGACACGATGAACTGCACTCCTTGTCGAAAAACATCAACG
>CAIZMS010000261.1 GCA_903934155.1 uncultured bacterium
GTCCAGTACAGCCACTTGTCCACAATATAGTCCATCTCCATGCGCACCATCTGCACATAGGTCCAGGACATGGCTCGATTCAGGGCCGCCACGCGACTATTGCAGTCGGCCTGGACAATCGCGCCTGAATACGCGGCGGAATCGGCCGCGTTCTGGACTTCCACGCGCAATCGCACCGTGTCGCCCACCGCGTAAACCGCCAGCGCCATGACAAAGATCGAAAGAAAAACGATGATGGTCAGCGCCAAAACCACGCCGCTCTCGTCCTTCCACAACCTCAATGCACCTTTGTTCAACGCCTTAATCATAACAATTCTTAACCCCTTACCCCCTTAATCCCTTCTTCTCACCATCCGCCCGACGGGATCCCCATTTTCGGAAGCGTCACATAGGGCTTTGGCATATAAACCGTTTCCTTGAATTTGATATGGGCGTAACGGATCATATCGGCATCGCCGATATTCCCCGAGTCATCCGCCTTCTGTTCAACATATTCCATCCCGCTGTCCCAGGGATTGCAAAACCACCCGATCATGGGTCCCGCGATGGGCATAATCAGGGCAAAGTCCTGCTCGACCATGGCTTTGATGTTCCACTGGCCGACTTCCTCAATGGTCACCTTAGTTTTGCGTTTGACCCCGCCCGACCCGGGAATCTCACCCCACCCGGGAATCTGCTTGTCAGTTTCGCCCTCGCTCATCCCATTGACCACCCAGGCGCAGACCTGTTCGGCGGCCTGCTGGGCCGCCTTCTGATATTCCCCCTTTTCACACACCAATGTGGCGCGGGCGGCACAATAGGCGGCATAATGAACCACCTGTTTCCCCATCCAGATGTGGGCAAATTGCAAGCAGGCCATAATCAAAGTCAGGATCAGGGGAAAGGCAACGACGAATTCGAGCATGACGGCACCGTCACAGCGCTCTCGGCCCTTGCGGGCAAGGACTCTGCCAGCCTGGATTATTCGAGCCATAATCAATTCCCTACCATAGCAACGCCACGATCAACCCCACCGAAATCGGAAGGCTGAAGGGAATGCGAACATGGGTTGAATCCTTTGAAGGAAGACCTGCGGCTCCGGCGGCACGGTCATAACGCCAGTCAACGAGGGTTCTGACCCCATGCCTGAGTCGCGCCCCATTAAGCTGTCCGGAGAGAAGCATAACCACTCCCATCACCACCCCGACCACCGAGGTGGTCCAGAGCAGCATCAACAACTTAGTCCAACCGGCTATTGCCCCGGCGGCGAAGAGCATTTTTACATCGCCCCCTCCCGCACCATTCAAAATGAATGGAATCAACAGGACTCCGCCTGCCACACAGGCCGCCGCAAACCCGTCAATCAAAAGGGGCCAACCGCCCAGTCCGAAACGAATCAGCAAAGCCACGGCTGCACCCCCAACCGTCAACCAGTTGGGGAGCAGCCTCGACTTAAAATCAGACCAGGTGAGAGTCCCCGCCCAGCCTAGTACTGCCAAAAGCAGAACAATGACACCGTTCACGGGCCTGTCTTAGGCTCATGCATATCATCGCTATATTGTTTGGCGTCCTTGATGCCGTTATCAGTGGTCTTCCGAACATCCTTCAATTCGGTTTGGGCCGATTTTTCACGAGCTGTCGCCGATGTGGCCGCCACCCCGAACATCCCGACCAGGGTCTTGCCGAACATCGCCACAGCCACCACGACCGCCGCCGCGATCAAAACCGCAAGAATGACGTATTCCATCATCACGCCACCGGTCTTATCGCCCATCACGCGGCACAATACTTTACGCATCCAACTGTTCTTCAAACGCTTCATCCTGTTCCTCCTTAGGCACTTACGCCACATTAGCCTGCTACGCTTATGTTTCCTGAACCGGTAGTCATGGCAACGGCAGGCTCACACCGCTCATAACCATCCGGTAAAGCTGTACAAAAGAATTTCCGAGCAGTCCAAAGTCCTGCCCCGCAACTCCCTGCTCATAATCACTGAACATGGGAGGCTTGCCGGCAGGGTCAAACAGCACAGATGAACCGCCGATGAGAGGGATGATGATGAGAACGGTCAGGAGCACATATTCCAGAAGAACATCCCCCCGGTTGGAATCAACCAGTCGGCTCAAAATCGTCTGACGCCTCATATCAGGAGCTTTCATAAAACTCACCGCTTTCGCCGTCACTATGGCGTTACGCCGGAAGTCAATCAAGCCTCTTTTTTTAGAAATTCAGGAATGCAGGCTCCGGAACCCGGCCCGGGATACAGCCAACCCATCGGCATCAAGGTCGGGGGAGGTTTGCTCAAGCATCGGACAGCGCAATCCGCGATTACATCCCAGAACAGGAACCAGGGGAAAGGCATGCCGCCGGAGATCCGGCGTCCCCGTCCCCATTCGAGCAGGATGAATCAGGCACCCCACCCGACCGGGAGCCCCATCCAGATAGCCCGCGAAACAACAACTTCCGTAAACCCGCATCCAAATCCAGGCCGTGAGCCCTACCGTCAAAGGCGCCAACACCGTCACCAACAGATGATCCCGCCAGCCTCCCCGGTGCCAATGAATTCCGACCAGATCACGGAACCGTGGCCGGGAGGAATGTGTAACCGCATTGAACGCCAGGGTGTTTTGCTCCAGAAATTCCCCCACCCGATCCGGATTCCACCGCATATTCACACAACATCCGCAACATCCCTGCCGGAATGACTGACACTCGATCATATCGCTCCCTATCCTATCCAAGCCGCCGTCTTATTCCAACCCGGCACCCAGGCCGGGAGACTCCTTCAGGCTGAGCGTGCCACTCGGATCGGTGCTCACTTTGATCGTTTTCCGGACCAGCCGGCTCAACCCTTGAAAATCTTCCAGAACACGACTTTTGAGCTCATTGACCATCGTCTGCCCGCTGAAGGCAACGATACTGATTAAAACCAGGGCGCCAGCTTCGGCGGCACACAGCAGACCCGAATACTCTTCGCCACTCTTCGGATCCCGGACATACATCAGGTCAGGCCCCAAAAACAGGCCGTTCCGGATACCCTCCGCCAGGGAGGAAACATCGGTTCCGACTTCGACTTGGATGGACACTGAGTTCCGATGGTGAAGAAGATAGGAAAGATTCTGTTCCAGAATATAGATCACCTTGCTCCGGGTCTGATTAATCCGTTCCATGGCGGAATAAAGCAACCGGGATAAGGCTTCCGGAGACGGACCGGTGAAAATCACAATACCGCCCCCCTTCTGGTTCAGCGCGGCATCCACGAGAGACACCTGTTCCGGCTGACTGAGCAGGCCTTCCAGTGCAGGAATATCATAAGTCATGCGCTGAATGGAGACAAAAACACTCCCCCGCTGGGTGAGGTAGTACACCTTGAATCGACCAAGTTTTGGCATTCCAAACGCAAAAACACCGTGATTCCCAAGGTCTGCAGAACCGGACCGACGGGCGTTGCTGGCAAAAAACGCCAGGGTGTCACGAATATCATCGGGCGTAAATACGGCATTGATGATGATCCGGAACTCGTCTCCCGCTTTTTCCACAGGCGGGGCACCCGCAACCAGCAAGACTTGGGAAAACCGGTTTCCTTCACCCAGATAGGCCAGGATTTTTGACGCATAATTCATATCGTTCCCCTGAGATTGGCCGCCACCCCAACGCACTTCGCTCCGATGCGATTCCCGAATCTACCCGACTCATGCAGCATGAGCAAGAAATTCAAACCCCATTCACCATTCACCATTTGCAAACAGTCTGGCAAAGTGCTTAAATCTCTTGTAGAGGGAATGGACGTGAGGGACAGGGATGGATGTCGCGGGGTTCGGCAGGGTGCCGAAGCGAGATCCGGAAGTCCGGCACACTGACCCCTCTGGAGGACGCGACCATGAGTAAATACACCGTCGTGGTTGCCGATGCGCTTCGCGCACGGTTCTTTTCACTGCAAGATTCAATGACCCCCGAGGTTGAATCCAGCCCCCGCTTGATGGAGCGGGAATGCCTGGTAAACCCTGAAAAAACCAAAACCAGCGCCCAGCGCCGGGAAAAGTCAAATAACGGGCGGGTATTCGAGGATCATCGCGAACGGCATGCCTTGGAGGGGCAGCGTCATTTTACGGGACTGATCATCAGGGAAGCCCTGAAACAAACCCGCAAGGCGGATTCGCATTCCCTGGTTCTGGTGGCCGGACGGAAAACCCTGGGCATGATCCGGGAAACTCTGTCCTCCATCAAGACCAATGGCCTGGCCATTCAGGAATGGGATCGGGATCTGACGGGCGAATCCCCGCAGAAAATCCAGGAATTGCTGGCCAAACGCAAACTCGTCCCGGCTATGAAGAAACCGGACCGACAGTCAAGGAAGTAACGGAGAGGCGAAGTTCGCCTTAGAAATGTCCGCCCAGGAGAAGGCGGAGAATGAACATGGAGATGGGGTAGATGATACGATCCAATACCCCGAGCCAGAGCAGTCCGAAAAGAATAAATATTCCGTATCGCTCAATGCTTAAATACTGATCGTCCAACCCCCGCGGGAGCATTCCGTAAAGAACGCGGGATCCATCCAGAGGGGGAAGCGGGATCAGGTTGAATACCCCGAGCGCAACATTGGTGGCGCAAAAATAGGCCAGAAACCAGCCTAGAACCTCGGAGTATGGGTTCGCCAACTGGAACAGTAGCCCTGCAACCAGGGCCAGAATAAAATTTACAAGGGGGCCGGCGGCACCCGTGATCATGATTCCCCTCTTGAGATTCCGGAAATGATAGGGATTAATGGGGACGGGCTTGGCCCAGCCCAACAGAACCGGACTCCCCGTTACAATCAGAATAACCGGCAGGATGATGGATCCAAATAGGTCAATATGAGCCATCGGATTCAAGGTCAACCGGTTGGAATGCGCCGCCGTGGGATCTCCCAACCGGTAGGCCGCATAGCCATGTGCCACTTCATGCAGAATGATGGAAAACCCCAACGACACCAACTTGATGACAAACAAAATAATCGCTTCAGGACTCATAATGGAGCCGGACTATACACAAACCCCCAATCGGAATGCAACTATCCGTCCTTCTGAAATTCCTTGACCCCTCCCTCCCCCCTCCTACAGGATGTCCCGCATGAGCACAGCAGAATCAATCTTGTCCATGGAACACCTCGCCTCGCTTTGCAAGCGCAGGGGTTTTATCTTCCAAAGTTCTGAAATCTACGGCGGAATTAACGGGTTCTGGGATTACGGTCCGCTCGGCTGCGAACTGAAGCGCAACATCCGTGACGCCTGGTGGCAGGACATGGTCCGAGACCGCGAGGATGTCGTGGGCCTCGACTGTTCCATCATCATGCACCCCCGTATCTGGGAGGCCTCCGGCCATGTCGGCGGCTTCACCGACCCCATGATTGACTGCCGCGGTTGCAAGAAACGATTCCGCGCCGATCAGTTGTTCGAGGAACTGGGACTCACGCCCGCTGACAGCACCAAGGTTGAGGAGAAGTTCAAAGTGCCTGAGGGAACCAAGTGTCCGGCCTGCGGCTCCAAGGAACTGACAGAACCCCGCGCCTTCAACCTGATGTTCAAGACCTTTGTCGGCCCCCTGCAGGATGAATCATCCGTCGCCTACCTGCGTCCGGAAACCGCCCAGGGCATCTTCGCCCAGTTCGGAAATGTGCTGGCAACCTCCCGCCAGAAGGTCCCGTTCGGCATTGCCCAGATTGGAAAGGCCTTCCGCAACGAGATCAATCCCCGCAACTACACCTTCCGGTCACGCGAATTCGAGCAGATGGAACTGGAATTTTTCATCAAGCCCGGCACCGACCAGGAATGGCATAACTACTGGGTGGCCGAGCGGGTCAAGTGGTACCAGTCGATCGGACTTCCCAAGGAGAGCATCACCCAATATGTCTACGGCAAGAACGAACTGGCCCATTACGCCAGCGCCTGCGTGGACATCATGTACGCCTTTCCCTTCGGCATTCAGGAACTCGAGGGCATTGCCGCACGCGGCAACTTCGACCTCAGCCGCCACCAGGAATTCAGCGGTAAATCCATGGAATATTTCAACCAGGAAACCAAC
>CAIZMS010000262.1 GCA_903934155.1 uncultured bacterium
GAACGGAAGAGGATCCCCGAACTCCTTCTCATGTAATTCAATAAGATGAAATCCGAGCGAGGTCTCAACCACATCGCTGATTTCCCCCACTTCAAGATCATCAAATACGGCCTGATCAAACTCGGGAACGGTCGCGCCCCGCGCAATCCAACCGAGGCTTCCACCGGCTTCCTTTCCACTGGGACATTCGGAATGAACCGCCGCCAACCCTGAAAAATCATCCCCCTCGAGAATCTTCTCCTTGAACCCCATCAGTGTTGACCGGGTCGTCGCCTGGTCGGCCTCGCTGGAGGAGGCCGGCCGCATGAGAATATGCCGGACCTGGGCCCGATCCGGGGCAAGATACCGGTCGGGATGGTCATCGTAGTATTTCTTCAGATCCGCCTCCGTGCATTCCGGCGCGGTGGATGTCACCCGCGCCACGAGTGAATCCAGTTGCTTGCCAACCCGGATGCTGGCACGAAACTGGTCGCAGTTAAGCCCCTGCCGCGCCAATAATTCCGCCAACTGCTCATCGCCGCCAACTCGCCGGGCCATATCAGCAAGGGCCTTATCCACATCACTTTCGGCGACTTCAATGTGACGCCGATTCACTTCCTCGATGAGCAATTGTGTCCCGATCGCATGTTCGCGCGCCCGTTCAACCAGTTCAGCCATATGCCGTCCCAATTCCTCGCGCGGCATGTGATGGTTGTAAAACTCAAGCAACCGCTTCAATTCTGCCAGAATCGCCTTCTCGGGAACAATCTGTCCATTCACTCGTAATGTCATCGTTGTCTTCCTCTCTCTAGTATCTTGGTGCAATTGAAACAGCGGGGTGGACATAGATTGGAACGGGCGGTTCGCCCGCCAGTCCGCGATCCGCCAGATCGTCAGCCATCCCTGCCACCATGACGGCCCGGGGAATTCGCGATTCCCGGATCAACCTTACATCGGCCGGACACTGTGCCGTCAGGAGCGTGCCCAGGCGATCCCAGTCAGAAGTGACCCAGACGGTCCCGGGGGTCTTGAGGCTCTCCGGAAGTTTCACGGCAGGATCAACTCCCCACTCACCCTGGAGCCGGACCACGCCCGCCTCCTGTTCAAAACACCCCGCCCACACCTCATCCCGCCGGGCATCCCCCAGCACCACGACCCGGCTAGAGCCCGTCTCCTGCATCACAGAACGGGCCAACGCCCGGGCACTGGACACCGCCATGACCGGCCGACCATCGGGGAGCGCCAACCCCCTGACCAGGGAAACGGCGAGACGAAGGCCCGAAAAAGCCCCAGGCCCGATTCCCACGGCCAGCTGATCGATCCGATCCCATGGCACCGTTTCGGATTGAATCCACTGATGCAGGTCGGCAAATACCGGGCGGCGTTGCCGCGTCTCGGAAGGCCATTCCCGCTCCATCAGCACGGCACCATTCTCGACCCATGCCAATGAACCGGTTCCCGTTGAAAGTTCGAGCGCTAATGTTCTCATGTGTTTTTGCTTGATTCAAGCCCCCCGGCTGTGGATGATTCGCGGCTGCAAACAACATGGCGAATGTAGCTCAGTTGGTTAGAGCGTCAGATTGTGATTCTGAATGTCGCGGGTTCGAGTCCCGTCATTCGCCCCATCCTCCGGATTTTCCGGTCAGGCTATCCTCCCAGATTTTCTTTTCACGCTCCACCGTCAGTCGTGCATTTTTATGGGAAACCGGATCGATCTCCACCCACTTCAAGGACTGCTCAGCCTGATCAAACTCACCCGCCCGCGCATACAGTTCCGCAAGGGTGGCATGATTGTGGGGCTCCCAGAACTGCCAGTCGGTGTAGGCCTTCCAATACTCAATCGCCTTCAGGGGCGATGCCTCCCACAGGAACCGGGTCTTCAGTCGGCGCAACTGGCTTTTGTACCCATTCTGATATAACCCCCGGTCACACCAGAACCGGGCCTGCCTGAGGCGCTCCGCCCGGGCCTCCCCCGTGACATCACTGGCACGGTAGTAGGCCGTCTCGGCCGTGAAGATCGTGAAATAGTAATTCCAGGGGTAAAGTGAATAGGCTTTGCGACAGGCGTCGAGAACCTGTTCAACCGATGCGGGCGGCAGGCCGTATTGAGCCTTACAGGCCAGGCGCGCGGCTAGCGAGGCTCGTGTGGAGTAAATCATACCGGCTAGCGCGAGCGAGAATACCACGGCCCCCATCACCGCGAGAAACCACTGATCAACGCTGATTCGGTCATAAGCCTTCATAAGTCAAAAAAGAAAGCCCCTTCCTCATGAAAGGGGCTTTATCTTCAACCAACCCGGAATCTTACCGGAACCCAATAGGGGTAGGTGACGATTTCGTGGTGCTGGTTGTGGTTGTCGGAATCGTCATCCCGATGATTTCAAGACGCGGACGGGGTTTCATAACCTCGTCGATCGATTTAAGGATTCGACCCGCCTTTGCCGCCTGCAATTCCGCCATCGCGGCGGCTGCTTTCGCCTCTTCGGGGGTCTTGGCCTGGGCCACCTTCTGGGCTGCCTCCTTGGCCTTTTCAAGAATCACCTTCAAACGATCCACCAGATCGGTAACATGAGAAACCCGGCGCGTGGCCTGGGATGCCACCCACTTGGCCTTTTGCAATGCGTCTGTTGCGGCCTTGATTTTATCCTTGTCGCCGGACGCCTCCGCCAGCCTCAGGTCGGCTTTGGCCTTGTCGAGATTGGCCACCGCCTCATCCGAAGCCTTCTGGGCTTTGGCCAGAGTCTCCAGTCCACTCTGTACTGCGGCCTCAGCACGCGCCACGGCGGCAGAAGCAATCTCCGCCGGAGTCGATGCCGCTCCCGCCGTCATGCCCACTACCGGAATCATCACCAGACCCGCCAACATCATTGCCGTCATCAATTTTCTCATGCTCATGCCTCCTGTTTAGAA
>CAIZMS010000263.1 GCA_903934155.1 uncultured bacterium
CGATTGTGGACCTCTATGTGTCCCGGCTGCTCCCTCAGGAGTGTCTGGATCAGATTGGTGCCCTCTGTGCCCGTGCGGGGCTTGTTCCCGTCATTGAGGATCCGGAAGTTCTGGCTCAGTTGTGCCACACCACGGAGCATCAGGGCTATCTGGCCCGGATGACCGATTTTCCGTATGCAGACGCTACGCAAGTTTTAACATCCCTTCCCGGCGATCCGTTTTGCGTGATCCTGGACGGCATTCAAGATCCCTTCAACTTTGGCGCGATCATCCGGTCGGCGGAAGTATTTGGCGCCCATGCGATTTTTATTGGTGAGACCGGTCAGGTTGGGGTGACCAGCATGGTGGTGCGTAGCTCCGCCGGTGCGGTGAACCGTATCCCGATTGCCCGCGTTCCGGATTTGGAGGTGTGGGCCGGGGAATTAAAGGCCCGAAGCCTCCGGATTGTCGCGGCCAGCGAAAAGGCAACGGCGAAACTCATGGATAATGATTTCAGCGCAGGCTCAGCCATTGTGATCGGCAATGAAGGGGTTGGCCCCCGGTCCGGGCTTCTTTCCCAGTGCGACTCGGTGGTCAAGATCCCACAAGTGGGGCATATTGGATCCCTGAACGCCGCCGTGGCGGCTGGAATTTTCTTCTACGAAGTCCGCCGCCAGCGATCCTGACGATGTCTCGAGTCTGAAAATAACGGTAAATTTAGACAAATACCTGAGTGGGGGATGTCATATAGGGTGGAGACAACGAGTGTTAAGCCATGCCTATGCCCGACAATGCCATAGAAACCGAGATCCGGAAACGAGTTGCCGCAGATGATCCTGCGGCGTTGGATTTGATATGGGACCAGTACGGGGGGCGCTTGCACGGCTTCCTTGTTGCGTTGCTACGATCTTCCCATGATGCCGAGGATGTCCTGCAGGACGTGCTCATCAAGATTGCCTCCCAACGGACCCGTTTACTGGAGGTGGAGAACCTTCATGCCTACTTCTATTCCATGGCCCGGAATGAGGCCTTGACCTTGATCAAGCGTCGCGAGCGGCGGCATCAACCAATACATCCTGACGATCTTTGGCTCGTGCCGGTTGCGGAGAGCCCGCTCTCGAATGACTCGGCCCAGGAAGTGCGTAAAACCCTGGAGATCCTTCCCGAAGAACAGCGGACGGTGCTGGTGCTGAAGATCTATCAGGACATGACCTTCCTGGCGATCTCGGATTCGTTGGGGATTTCGTTGAACACGGCGGCCAGCCGATACCGTTATGCCATGGAGAAGTTGAGGGGATTGCTGAAAAAGGAGGCGTTATGAACACATTCAACACCAATTCATCACAAGGGCCAGACGAGGTGGTTTTGCGCAAGGCCTTCCGTCTGTCGGCACCATCCCCGGAACTTAAGGCGCGAGCCATGAAGGCCGCCCACGAGGCTTGGCGTGCGACGCCTGCCCCTCGTCAAGGTGTAGCGAGGTGGTGGTATCCGATCCTTGAACTAGCCGCCGCAGGGATCATATTGTTAGTGGGAAGCCAGATCAACGGATTCCTTATTTCCTCAGACTCATCCCCTGGTGATCTTGCGGGGCGGGGCGGATCCGTACAGGGTGCAATTGAGGACTTGGATATTTCTGGGCGGGTCCATTTTCGTGGTGGAGTAGGATACGCTGGTTCGATTTCGGTCGAGACCTTAAAGGCCCGGCAGGGTCTGCTCGATAATCTATTGCGTGATGAAGCGACAGAGGCCGTTGATGGGACGGATAGACAAAACAGCCTGAATGGATCGTCATGTCTTTTGAAAGGACTTGCCTAACATGAATATCATTAAGATAGCGAAACGAACGGGATGGGTTGTTGTGGTTTTGGCGGCACTGTATGTCGTGGCGTTGGTCATATCCGGGGTCAAGCTCCGAAATGCCCAGGCTGAACTTGTCGCGGCCGGGTATCCCACGAAAGTGGAACAGGTTATTCCGCCCCCTGTGAAAGATGAGGACAATGCCGCTCTATTGTATCAGGCAGCGGTGCAGCGATTGAAGTCAGAAGCCGTTGGGGGCACAAACCTGTTTGTGCGGCTCAATACCCTTGCGGCATCACCTGATAATCAAGCCTCACAGGCCGGCAGCAATGAGCTGGTGCAATTTCTGGGTAATCCTGCCGTTACTGAAGCCCTGCATTTCGTTGAACTCGGATCAGTCAAGCCCGCCTGTCGTTTTAACATGGATTACACCCGAGGGATGTACATGGAAACGCCTCATATTTCTGATATTCGGGGATTATCGCGTATTGTCTGTGCCAGAATGCGCCTTGAGGCGGGACGCGGTGACGCGGTAGCCGCTTGGCGTAGCGCCAAGACAGCACTTGCTGTGGCGGATGCCTTAAAGAAGGACACGTTATTGATCGGTTATTTGGTTCGGTTGGCTCAGATCGGGATTTCGTGCGAGGCCATTCGTGATATGTGCGTCCATATTCCTGTTGGTGAGCCGGATCGGAACGCCCTCGACTGGACACTGTCAAGCATGGACAACAATGAATCATTAAGGTGTGCCTTGTTTGGTGAGCGCATTTTGGGTGTTGCGTGGATATACGATGAAACGGCATCGGGGCGTGTTAGTTTGTCTAAGCTGTTGAGCATCGGGGAAGCCGAGAAGGGGTTAGGAATTTTGGATATTTATCCTCGAATACGTCCCTTGTTCCAGTTAGATCATGCTGCTTACCTGCGGGGATGCTTGGAATTGCATCGGCTGGCGGAGCGTTCTGTTCGGGATACCGCGAGTATGGACGAACATGAGTTTGAGAATCGGGTCCCGCCCCCTTATCTGGTTGCCAGAATGTTGTTTCCAGTCATTCCTGGAGTCATAAAAAAGCAGGGGATGGGTGCTGCTGAAATTCGGCTTACACGTGCGACACTGGCGGTGTCGGCCTACAAGCAGAAGACGGGCGGCTGGCCGAAAGACCTTGATGCCGCCGGGTGTGGGACGCTCCTTGATCCGTACACTGGAAAACCGTTCGTCTACCGGCTGGATGAGCGGGGGCCCATGGTCTATAGCGTGGGCCCGGATTTGAAGGATGATGGCGGACAACCTTTCAACAAAGGCACCCGCAAAGGGGATATTGTTTGGAGGCCGTGAAGACGATTTCTACATTCCCCGTAGGAACGGATTGCTCTTCTTTTCCCGCCCGATCGTGGTGCGGGGGCCGTGGCCGGGATAAACCAGGGTTTCATCAGGCAATTGGGCCAAACGGCGCAGGGATTTTTCCATCAGGCTTTCGTCACTTCCCTCGAAGTCTGTCCGTCCGATTGAACCGCTGAACAAGGTGTCGCCGGTAAAGAGGGTTTTTTCGGTCTGGAAATAATAGCAAACACAACCCGGTGAATGGCCCGGCGTTGTGATGACCTCGTAGCGAAGTCCACCGTCATCACCCGGCTCTCCGTCAACCGCGGCACGGATTTTTCCCTCCGGGCGCTCGGGAGCGTCGTAGTAAGGGGGCATCATATTATCGGCGCTGAAGGCCCATGCCTCATCCGCAGGGTGCATCGATACCGGGGCGGGGAAAAGCCGGGTCAGTTCCTTCAGGCCTCCGATGTGATCCATGTGTCCGTGGGTGATCAGGTAGGCGGCTACTGTTAGTTTTCTTTCGCGCAGGGCGACGGCAATCTGTCCGGCATCCTCGCCGGGATCAATCACCAGCGCCTGCCCGTTGTCCGATGTGACAAGGTAGCAGTTGACCTGAAAGGCTCCAACGACGATGGGAATGACTTGCATGGCGTTATATGCCCAGGCTCGACAGTGTGACTTCCTGCTCTGAGCGGTCCGCGAGGTTTTTGATCCGGAGGGTGCCCTTCGTCATATCGTCAGGCCCGATGTAGATTCCCCTTCGGAATCCTACCTTTCCGGTTCGGGCGAAGAAGTGTTTCGGTTTTTCGGGGTGGAGCGCGATATCGACGTTGGAGCCTCCGTCGCGCATTGCCTTCGCCACCCGGATGGCCGTGTCGCGCTGGGCGTCTTCCATATAGGAGACTGCAAGATCCTTCTGGGCGGACGGGTGGGGGAGTTTGGCCTTTTCCGCTAGTAGTTCAGTGATGACAACATCCCCGAAGCCGAGGCCGACGGCGGTCATGGGTTTTCCTCCAAGATCGCCGAGCAGGTTGTCATAGCGACCGCCGCCGAAGATGGCCCGCAGGCTTTTGCCCGTATCGAATCCTTCGAACACGATGCCGGTATAATACCCGAGGCCGCGGATGACGGAGATGTCGAATGTCACGCTATCCCCTGCGCCGTAGAGTTTCATGAGGTCAAAGAAGGATAGGAAATGCTCCAATGCCGGTGTTCGCTCGCCGAGTGCCTCCTTCACGCTTTCCAGCGTGGTGAGACCGAGAATCTTGAACGTGGCATCAATGCTGTTCTGGGGGAGCCCTTCCCCGGCCAGCAGTTTGGCGATTTCCTCATCGGAGATCTTTCCGCGTTTGTCCAGCGCAAGGAAGGTGGCGGCGTGGTGATCCCGGGGAATTCCAAGTTTAGCGAGGAGATCCGAAAGAACGGCCCGACTGTTGACATGGACTCGGACGTCGTTGCTGCCCATTCCAAGTTGTTTCAGGGCGTCCACGGCGGCCATCACCACTTCGGCTTCCGCGAGGGCGGATGGTTCTCCGACGATATCCAGGTTCCACTGGTAATGTTCGCGTTTGCGGCCCCGGGTCATTCGCTCGTAGCGAAAGCATTGGGCGAGGGTAAACCACTTGAGAGGGAAGGTCAGTTCGTTCTGTTTGGCGACAATCATCCGGGCGAGGGTAGGGGTCATCTCGGCCCGGAGCGCCAGCTCCCGGTCGCTTTTGTCCTTAAACCAGTAGATTTGATCCTGAATTTCCTCGCCGCCTTTGCGCTTGAGCAGTTCCAGGCTCTCGACGACGCAGGCATCGTATTGCTCAAAGCCGAAACGACGAGCCGCCACGGCCCAAGCGTCAAAGATCATGTTCCGGACGGCCATGTCGTCCGGGTAAAAATCCCGCATGCCACGGGGGGCGGAGTAACTAATCGGTTCACTCATGATGGCCTTTAAGAACGATAGTATTCAGACAACTGAATCCTGAACCCTGATTCCCGAACCCTGAACCCTTCTGATTAACCCTTCAATACCCTGGCTTTCATTTCCTTGCCCGGCTTGAATTTGACAACCCGGCGTTCGGGAATGATCACCGTATTTTCAGGCTTGTTCGGATTGCGCCCGATGCGTGGCTTGCGGGTCTTGATTTCAAAGACGCCAAAGTCCCGAAATTCAATGTTCTCGCCCTTTTCAAGGCTTTCGGTGATGTAATCCAGTGTTTTTTGAACCACTGAAAAAACCTCCAGTTGCGACAAGTTCGTTTCTTCGGCGATGCGGACGACAAGTTCACGTTTGGTCATGCGAGTTCTCCCTGAATAATGCTTTGAATAACGGAAACGGTATCGGTGACGGAAATCATCTGCTTGTCCTTTTCCGTGCGCCGCTTGACTTCAACCTTGCCTTCGGCAAGGGATCGTTCACTGATCACGGCCCGGATGGGCAGCCCCATCAGATCGGCATCCTTGAATTTGACGCCCGGTCGCTCGTCGCGATCGTCGAACAGCACCTCGATGCCCTTGGCTTCCAGATCCCGGATGAGTTCCTCGGCGACCCGGACGCTTTCCGCGTGCCCCGTGTTGGGAACCACCACGCAGACTTGTTAGGGGGTAATGGCCATGGGCCAGATGATGCCATCCGCTTCGAAACTCTGTTCAATAATGGCCTGCAGGGTTCGCGTGACCCCGATGCCGTAGCA
>CAIZMS010000264.1 GCA_903934155.1 uncultured bacterium
ACTTCGATGTCCCGGTTGTAGTTTACGCTGGTTTTTCCGTAGGCCTCAAGGTGGAAGGGGTCAATCAGATTGACGTCCCGGAGATCGGCGGTGGCGGCCTCGTAGGCGGTGTTGACGGGATGTTTCAGGGGCAGGTTCCAGATGGGGAACGTCTCAAATTTGGAATACCCTGCTTTTCGGCCCTTCCGGTGGTCATGATACAGCATGGTCAGACAGGTGGCCAGTTTTCCACTTCCCGGGCCGGGTGCGGTGACGACCACGAGCGGTTTTGTGGTTTCAATGGCCGGGTTGGCGCCATAACCGGCATCGCTGACGATCAGGTCCACGTTGGAGGGGTATCCCTTGGTGATGCGATGCGTGTAGACACGGATTCCTCGTCGTTCGAGCTTGTTCTTGAATTGGTCGGCGGACGGCTGGTTGTCATAGCGGGTGATGACCACAGCCGTGACATCAACATCCCAGTCGTGGAGATCGTCAATGAGTTTCATGGCATCGGTGTCATAGGAAATCCCGAAGTCCGCCCTCATTTTCTTTCGTTCAATATCACCTGCAAAAATACAGAGGATCACCTCGGCTTTGTCCTTGAGCTGGTGAAGGAGTCGCATTTTGACATTGGGGTCGTAGCCGGGGAGCACGCGGGAGGCGTGGTAGTCAAAAAGGAGTTTCCCTCCGAATTCGAGATAAAGCTTGTCGAAGTGATTGACCCGTTCAAGGATGGCAGCGGTTTGTTCCCGGAGGTAGAGGTCATTGTCAAAGCCGATGGTCTTGCTCATGAGTGTATCCTTGGGTTGTGGACTGTCGCGTATCATAGGAGCCGGTATGGCGAATGTCCAATGTGGTGATACGGCAATTTTGCCGTCTGGTTGAGGGTGGTCACAATACTCGCTTGTTCTGGGTTGGAGGTGCATGTTAGCTTTTCAGCTTGGTGAAACGGTTATGATGAAGTCCAAGGACAATTTGAATTCAGCGGAGGTGCCTCACCGTTATTCCCGGCAGGTTCTGTTCGCTGGAATTGGCGCGGAGGGGCAGGTCTCCTTGTCGGCATCCTCGGTGGCTCTGGTCGGATGTGGCGCGTTGGGAACCTTTCAGGCCTCGCTTCTTGTGCGCGCCGGGGTGGGGTCGGTGCGCGTGATTGACCGCGATTTTGTTGAGGAAAGCAATCTCCAGCGCCAGATCCTTTTTGATGAACGGGATGTCCAGGAGCTATTGCCCAAAGCGGTGGCGGCTGAGCGTAAATTGAAGCTGGTTAATTCCCGGGTCAAGGTCGAGGGGGTAGTGGATGATGTTAACGCTTCGACGATTGATCGATTGTTGGCCGGGGTTGATCTGATTCTCGATGCGACGGACAACTTTGATGTTCGCTTTCTGCTCAATGACTACTCGGTGAAGCATGGCATTCCCTGGGTTTACGGAGCCTGTGTGGGGGCGGAGGGCTTGACCTTTTTCATTCTGCCCGGGGAGACGCCCTGTCTGCGGTGTGTGTTTGAAAATGCCCCGGCGGCGGGGTTGTCGCCCACCTGTGACACGGCGGGCGTGATCGGGCCGGTGGTGGGGTGTGTGGCCTCCCTGCAGGTCGCCGAGGCCCTGAAAATTCTCACCGGACATCGGGCGCTTGTGAATCGCCGGATCACCCGGATCGATCTGTGGGGAAATCGGTTGGCGTGTGTGGATCTTCCGCCTCGCAACCAGGACTGTCCCTGTTGCGGACGGCGTGAATTCATTTATCTGGATGGGGCGATGGGATCAGAAGCCACGACTCTTTGCGGCCGGAATTCGATTCAAATCAACCGGCGGGATGGGGCGAAGCTGGATCTGGCGGCCTTGGCCAGTCGCCTGGCCCCGTTGGCAAAACTGGAGGGGAATCGCTTCCTGTTGAAGATTGCTTTGGATGAATACCAGTTGACGGTGTTTCCGGATGGTCGGGCGGTGGTCAGCGGCACGACGGATCCTGGTGTGGCCAAGTCGCTTTATGCAAGGTATGTAGGGGCCTGATGATTTACCTCGATCACGCCGCCACCTCTTTTCCAAAGCCCGAGCGGGTATTCCGTGCCATAGATGACTTTGCCCGGACATCGGCCGCCAATCCGGGGCGGGGCGGGCACCATCGGGCCACTGAGGCCGAGGCCATGATGGAGGACACGCGTCGGCTTCTGGCGCGGCTGTTTGGTTCTTCCCGTCCCGAGCGTGTTGTTTTCACCCTCAATGCAACCGATGCCCTGAATATGGCCATCAAGGGAGTCCTAAAGCCCGGGGATCACGTCATTACATCGGTGCTCGAGCATAACTCGGTCTCACGCCCGTTGAACCGTTTGGCGAATGAAGGGGTGATTACGCTCACCCGGCTTGAAGTCGGGGCGGATCATCGGATTGATCCGGGTGATGTGGAGAAAGCCTTCCTTCCGGCGACGCGGTTGGTGGCGATCACGCAGGCTTCAAATGTCACCGGGACGATTCAGCCGGTGGATGAGATCGGCAAAGTGGTCCGGCAACGGGACGCCCTGTTTCTGGTAGATGCCGCACAAAGCGCCGGGGTTATTCCCATTCATATGGAACAGGCCTCCATTGACCTGCTCGCTTTTACCGGTCATAAGGCTCTGTTGGGACCGACTGGCACCGGCGGCTTACTGGTCGGGGGCCGAGCGCTGGTGACGCCCTGGCGGGAAGGCGGCACCGGCGGCGATTCCGCTGACCCTGTTCAGCCGTCCTCGTATCCATACCATCTGGAGGGAGGGACGCCGAATGTGATGGGTCTTGCCGGACTTCGCGAAGGGATTCGCAGTCTGATGGAGCGCGGTGTGGAAACGGTTTTGCCGCATGAGCGAAAGTTGCTGGCCAGCTTTCGGAGCGCGCTCAAGGATCCCGACAAGTTTCAGTGGTACGGGGACAAGGATGGCGTCGGGTTGGTTAGTCTCAATCTTTCCGGATTCACTCCGGCCGAACTCGCGGGCATTCTGGATGGGCAGTTTGACATTGCGGTACGGGCCGGGTTGCATTGTGCCCCTTATGCCCACCGTCACCTCGGCACCTTCCCCGACGGCACCGTCCGGATCAGCGTGGGATGGTCGACCACGGAAGCGGATATGAAAGCGGCCGCCCGTGCGCTTAATGAGATTTCAGCCACTCCAGCTACATTCTGAGTATCCAGTTCGGTAATATGGCGAACTTTGCTTATCGCACGGATACTTCGCGGAAGGCGCCGTGGAGTTCATGGATGAGTTCGGTTGCGGTGAGCGTGGCCTGGGAACGGCGCCACATGGCATTGTCGCCGGCCCGGCCATGGATGAATACCGCGGCACAGGCCGCCTCAAAGGGCTCTACCCCCTGGGCCAGGAAGCCTCCCATGAGGCCAGCCAAGGCATCCCCCATGCCGCCCGACGCCATGCCGGGATTACCGGTCATGTTGACGTGGATCGGCTTGCCGTCCTGTGCCACAAGCGTTCCAGCACCCTTCAGCACGACAATGGCATGGGTCAGGCTGGCGGCTTTCAGGGCCGCCGCTTCCCGGTCCTGCTGAATGGTTTCGACCGAACAGCCGAGCAATCGCGCCAGTTCTCCGGGGTGGGGGGTGATGATCACCGGGCAGGATGCCCCGGAAAGGACTTCGGGATGGCCCGTCAGAACATTAAGGGCATCGGCATCCAGCACGAGCGGTCGGTGGCAGTCGGCCAGGAGATTCCGCACCCAGATCGCGGTATCGGGATGACGAGTCATGCCCGGGCCGATCACAATGGCGCTGAAGTCATTGATCCGGTTTTTCCAGCTGTCCCAGACCTCAGCCTTCAGGGAACCGGTTTCCGTTTCGTCGCCGGGATAGGTCATGACTTCAAGTGCCGCGCTGGCCACGACCGGATAAGCCGCGCGGGGAACCAGCGCACTGATCAATCCGGCGCCGGAATGCAGGGCGGCCATAGCGGCCATGGCCGGGGCGCCTGCATAGCCTGTAGCGCCTCCCACGATCAGAACATGACCGAACTCACCCTTGTGTGCCGTTCGGGTTCGTTTCGGAAGAGTGCGCCGGACATCCCAGCCGCTGATGAGATGACGCGGTGACGCATAGTGGGCGGTCAACTCGATGGGAATGCCGATTCCAATGACATCCAGGCTGCCCACATAAGGAAGAGCTTTTTGCGTTAGTAATCCGATTTTCGGCATACCGATGGTGACGGTGATGTCGGCTCTGACCGCCTCTCCGGGTGTTTCCCCGGTATCGGCATCGAGCCCGGAGGGGACATCGATCGAGATGACCAGATTATCCTCCGCGACCTTGTTGATATAGTGGATTGCTCCGGCGATGGGACCTCGCGGGGGGCCATTGACCCCGATGCCCAGAACCCCGTCGACGATAATCTCTCCACTTCCTGCATCCCGAAGGGCGTCCTCCCACGATTCCTTGGTGGGCAGCTCAATCAGCGGAATTCCGGCGGCCCGCATCTTTCCCAGATGGCGGAGGGCATCGCCGCGGACATCCGATGCGGAGCCGGCAAGAAGCACTTCAACTTCAAAATCATCCTCATGAAGGAACAGGGCGGCGGCGAAGGCATCGCCCCCGTTGTTACCGCGTCCCGCAATAATCTGTACAAACACATCCCCGCCGCGGGCTTTGTCGGCCAGATATTCCACTGTGGCCGCCACCCCTTGTCCCGCCCGCCGCATCAGATCAAACCCCGGAATTTCAAATTCCGCCGAGGCGATTTTGTCGAGTTCCCGCATCTGGGCCGAGGTGATCCCCTTCATGGTGTTTCCTTTGTCAGCAAGGCGTGCGCAACTGCGAAATTGTGTGTATGGGAGAGACTGATGAGAATGCGGGTGACTCCCTGTTTGCCAGCCAGAAGTTGTCCGTGATCGCTCAGGGAGATGGAAGGGGCGCCGGAATCCGGGTTCTTCACGACCTCCATGTCGAGCCATCCAAGGTCAGGTCCGATTCCCGTTCCAAAGGCCTTGGCGACCGCTTCCTTGACGGCAAACCGGCCGGCGTAATAGAGCCAGGGCGCGGCCTTGCTGTCGCAGTATGCCTGCTCGGAAGGGAGAAAAACGCGGGATTTGAAGCGTTCCCCCCACTTCTCAAGCAACACGCGGATCCTGTCGTTTTCCACGAGATCCACGCCGGTTCCAATGACGCCATCACCCATTATGGTTTTCCTCCGCGATAGGCCCGCATGGCATCCAGCATTTCCCGAACGGCCCGGTTCAACCCCGTAAACACCGCATTACAGATGATGCTGTGTCCGATGTTGAGGGTATGCAAGTGCGGGATTTCAAGAATGCCCGCCGCGTTTTCAAGATTGATGCCATGGCCGGCGTTAACCGTGAGCCCCATGGCATGGGCAAGTCGCGCGCCGGCACACAGGCGGGAAAGTTCCTTCCGGGCGGCCGTGCCCTTGAGATCGCAGTAGGTTCCGGTGTGAAGTTCGATCACCGGCGCTTCGAGATGGGCGGCGGCTTCAATTTGGCGGGGGTGCGCTTCAATGAACAGGCTGACTTCAATTCCGGCATCCCGAAGTCTTTTAATTGTGGGGCGCAGTTGACGTTCCTGCCCCGCTGCATCCAGGCCACCCTCAGTGGTCAACTCCTGCCGTCGTTCGGGAACGAGGCAGACCTCGTCCGGCTTGACCTTTAGCGCCACGGACAGGATATCCGGGTTGTTGGCCATTTCGAGGTTGAGCCGGGTTTTGATGGTTTTTCGAAGGGCAACAACATCCCGATCCTGGATATGGCGGCGATCCTCGCGGAGGTGCACGGTAATTCCTCCGGCTCCGGCAGCCTCGCACACGCGGGCCGCTTGGACCATATCGGGATAAGCGGTTCCCCGCACCTGCCGGAGCGTCGCCACATGATCAATATTCACACCCAGTCGAAGTCGGTAAGGTTTCATAGTCATTGGAATATCACATTGCATTTCGGAAGCGCCTTCCGGATGCGCTGCTTTTCCGCATCCGGAATTGGGTTGCCCATAAGATAAAGGGTTTTCAGGTTTTGTGCCAGTCCGCTGAGATCCCCGGGCAGGGCGGTCAGGCGGTTCTGGTTGAGTCGAAGCCAGGTCAGGTTGGACAACCGGCCTAGGGAATCCGGCAGGGCCGTGATTTGGTTGCGATCCAGGTTAAGGTAGGCCAGGTTCGATAATTGTCCCAGCTCAGCGGGAAGTGAGGTGAGACTGTTATCGTTCAGCCAGAGCCGGGTCACGTTTAAAAGGCAGCCTACCGCCGGAGTGAGGTTGGTCAGGCTGGATTCTCCCGCATCCAGGCTGGAGAGTTTTGACAGCCCTCTGATTTCTTCCGGGAGGGCGCCGATCCGACAGGTGCGCAGGGTGAGTTTTTTTAAATTCTTCAGTTTCAGGATATCCCGGGGAAAGGAGGGTAGGCGGCGGTAAAATAAATCCAGTTCGACGATTTTATCCGGGGCCTCCATGGCTTCCTCCAGGGTGGTGGCCCGTTTCGGATCCCGCGGCGGTGTAGTGGGTTCAGGGGAACATCCGGCGAGCAGGGCGGCTCCCCCTAGTCCTAGGCAAAACATGAATATGGTGTTGATGTTCATCCGGTCAGGAATGGTGCCGTGTACGGGGGGGGGAAGTCAACTCTCCGCTCCAGATGGGGATGAGGGTTGACTCAGCGGTTTGGAGCAGCAGTTCCCCGTCCTCGCCGAATCCCGCCAGTACCCCTTCGCGATAGGTCTCGCCATCACGGAGTCGAATCGGTTTACCCAGGTTCGAGGCGCGGGCCTCCCAGCTTTTCCGGATTCCGGAAAAGCCACGGTTCTCCCATGCGGTGAGGTGCGGGAGAAGGTTTTCGAGAAGAGTCGGGAGGAGTAGTTCGCGATCATAGGGCTTGCCTGACTCGAGTCGCATGGATGTTGCGGGTTGGTCAATGTGAGTCGTGGTTTCCATATTTACATTGAGGCCGATCCCGATCATGACGCCGCCAGCGACCGCTTCGGCAAGGATGCCGCAGATTTTCTTTCCCTTCACCAAAATGTCATTGGGCCATTTGAGGGAGGCTTGAAGTCCCTCGTTTCCGAGAAAGTCGGCGACCGCCACGGCGGCGGCCATGGCGGCGGAAGGGAGTCGGTGGGGGGCGGCATCGGTCCTGAGGTACAGCGAGAAGGTCAGGTTTTCGCCCTTCCCTGAAACCCAGACGCGGTCAAGCCGACCCCGGCCCCGGGTTTGTTCGCGGGCCGCAATCACAGTGCCCGATGGCAAGTCGGGCGTTTTTTCGGCAAGTTCCTCCAGTGTGGTGTTTGTGGAAGACACGCGGTCATGCCAGATGATGTTGAATTGGAGTATCATATCGACAAGGGGCGTTTTTACTCGATTACGGGGTTGGGATCACCTATTAATTCAAAACTTATGTCGTTGCTCCAAATCATCCTGATTGCGTTTGCGTTGGCCATGGATGCCTTTGCCGTATCCGTGGCGGCAGGCTTCGCCATTCCCAAGGTTCGTGTCCGGCATGCCTTTACCTATGCCGCCTGGTTCGGAGGATTCCAGGCGATCATGCCGTTGGCGGGTTGGTTCGGCGGCCGAACACTGGCAGGATATATTGGCGAAGTGGATCATTGGATCGCCTTTGGACTTCTGGCGCTGGTCGGCGGGAAGATGATTTACGAATCATTTCAGATTGAGAAACAGGAAAAACCGAAGGATCCTCTGGATGTAAAGATCCTCTTCCTGCTGGCGGTCGCCACCAGCATCGATGCTTTTGCTGTCGGGCTCAGTTTCGCGTTGCTGAATGTGACCGTTCTCCTGCCCGTTTTGATTATCGGGGTGGTGACGTTCGGTATGTCCTATGCCGGGGTCTATCTGGGGGCAAAAGGAAGCCATTTCTTCGAGCGGAAGATTGAGGTGGTGGGCGGATTGATCCTGATTGGAATCGGGATCAAGATCCTGTGGAGCCATCTGATCTGATTGCGTCAGTGCCGGTGTCAGGGAATTACCGTAGGCCCAGGCGCTTCAACCAGCTTATAAAATCCCTTGGCAGCGGTGCCTCGGTCCGGATTTTCTGGCCGGAAATGGGCGACGTGAAGGTCAAGCTGGCGGCGTGGAGCATCTGCCGCTCAATCGTCCTGAATTCCTCGGGAATGGCACCCCGGCTGGCGTAGGTTCGGTCGCCCAGAACGGGATGTCCGATGTAGGCGAGATGTTTTCGGATCTGGTGGGTACGGCCGGTTTCGATTTTTACCTTGAGGTGACTGGCGCCGGGGTTGCTGGCGACACAATGGAGATGCGTTACGGCGGGCTCGCCTTCCAGCGCATATTCAATCTGGCGCTCGCGCTCCTTGATCTGGCCGGCCGCCAGAGCGTGGTAAACCTTGGAAATCTTCTGCCCCTTGAACAGTTCAACCGCCTTGTCAAAGGCGTCCTTTGACCGGGCAATCAGAATGCAGCCGGAGGTATCGCGGTCCAGCCGGTGGACGGCCTGGAGATTGGGCTGATTCAACATCACTCGAAGATCCGCTTCAAGACTGTCGGGCCCGTTGGAGAGGCGTCCGGGCGCCTTGTTGATGACCAGGTAGTCGTTGTCCTGAAACAGGATGATCGGGGTGGGGGGAGTTTTTCGTTTGGCGGAGCCGCCCGGTACGACGACTTCCACGACATCTCCCTTGGTCAGAGTATGCTTGGTCATCCAGATCCGGCGCCCATTCACGAAGGCCAGTCTCTGGTCGAGAATGTCCTTGGCCTTATTCCTGGAAAGGTTCAGCTGGCGTGCCAGAAAGTCCTGAAGAGGCATTCCCGCTTGCTCCGGCCTGACCTGATGTCGTTGTGGTTGCATGGGGGGAATTATGGAGCGGCGAATCCCTAGTGTCGAGTGTCGAGTGTTGAGACGCGAAGAAACTTGATTGAAGCCGTGGGAATTATACACTGGTTTGTATTAACAGTTTGTACGGGAGGATATTCATGAGCGTGATTAAAAAATGGAGTCGGGTGCTTTCGGTGGGCGAGATTGTCAAAGAACCCCTGGATGAGTGCCGGCCCGGTGTTGCGGATGACGGTGAGATCGGTCCCCA
>CAIZMS010000265.1 GCA_903934155.1 uncultured bacterium
ATCAGGTCAATGTTCATGTTCAGTTCTCCCATTGCTGGATTGAGTTGACCACCAATCCGGGATTCTGTCTATTTCCTCAATTGACCTTTATTGATACTTTATTGACTGGTGTCTACCTGATATATTGGCGGGGAGGAGGTAATAATGTCGAAAAGTATCAGTCTGGCGCTCGAGTACGAAGTAATTCCGCCTGCGGTGGGGACGATGTTCGTGGTCAGGGAATTCGTCCTGCCTCGATTCACCTCGCCCCTTCACATCCATCAGGAATTTGAGCTGACATTGATCCTGGAGGGTGTTGGGACTCGATTTGCGGGAAACCATGTGGCCCGGTTCGGGCCAGGCGATCTGATCCTTGTCGGCCCCAATCTGCCGCACTATTGGAGGAGTGATCCGGGACAAGGGCGTGCTCGTGCCCATTCCGTGGTGGTGCAGTTTTGCGAGGGATGTTTTGGGGAAGGATTTCTGGCGACGTCAGAGATGCGATTGGTCCGGAGACTTCTTGAGCGGGCCCGGCGCGGGCTTCAGTTCCGGGGCCACTTGGCGCGTGGAGCCGCGGAACGATTGCGCCGCCTTCCCCGTGCGACCGGTGCGGTGCGTGTGGCGGAATTTATCGGGATTCTTGCCACGCTGGCCACCATGCGGGGGAGTCGGCTCTTGTCTGACGATGGTTTTTTGAATCTGCCCGAAAATGCCGGGGCGTCACGAATCCGGCGTGCCTGCCTCTATGTCTTTGAGCATCTGGGGGGTGACGTGAAACTGGCGGCAATTGCCAGGGAAGCGGCGATGTCGCCAGAGGCCTTTTGTCGACTCTTCCGGAAAACGACAGGGCGGCGTTTCTTTGATTTTGTGAATGACCTTCGAGTGAGTCATGCCTGTGCCCTGCTGAAGGATACGGATCAGGCGATTGGCGCTATCGCGGAAGCCTCCGGGTATAAAACCCTGGCCAATTTCAACCGGCGTTTCAGGGAGCGGAAAGGGTGTACTCCGCGTGATTTTCGAAACAGGTTTCTGGCTCCGGTGTAAGGTGTCGAAACTTAGATTCCCTCAAAAGCATTTCACGCCCTACCGGCAACGGATGTGCTTTCGGTATTTGAGCGGGGTGAGTTTGACTGCACGATTGAACATATAAACGAAGTGCTCCGGGGAGCCGAAGCCGGAACGATCTGCCACAACGGGAATGGGGTGATCGGTATGCTCCAGCAGGTGTTTCGCCCGTTCGATGTGCATCCGGCGGATTTCGTCGGCCGGCGACCGGGTTAGGAAATTCTTGAACTTTACCTCCAGAATCCGCCTTGATATTCCTGCGCTCCGAACGACATCGGTGACGCGGATATTCCTGTCCCCATTCTCACGGATGAAGCAGAGGGCTTTCGCGAGAGCCGGATCATCGATGGCTATGGTGTCGGTGGACTGGCGCGTGATGATGCCCAGCGGCTCCAGAAGGATTTTATTACGCGGTAGTTTTTGCCCCTGCATCAGGCGGTCGAGCAGGGCGGCGGCATTCAATCCGGTCTGTTCTGCAGGCACCCGGATGCCGGAGAGGGGAATGAAGGAGGAGGTGCAGAAAAAGTCGTCGTCGGTGCCGCAGAGAACGGCCATATCTTCCGGTACTCGAATCCCGTTGACGTGGGCGGCATAGAGCAGTTCACGGCTGCTGCTGGTATTCCAAGCGAGGATGGCAACCGGTTTTGGAAGGCTTTGCAGCCAGGTGCCGAGGGTATTCAGGTTCAAGTTCCAGTCCGGCTCCGTTCCGTGCTGAGGCCGCACCGCGAAAAGGCTGTAGGCCATGCCTGCGTGGCGAGCCGCCACAGCAAAGGCGTTCTGCTGAACCCTTACGAAGGGGAGTCCGGTAAGACTGAAATAGGCGACCTGCTTGTAGCCGCGTTCTCGGAAGTACTCCGCCGCCATTTGTCCGCTTATCCGGTGGTCCGTGGTGACGCTGGGGAATTCCGGGCCGGACAGCGTGATGCCGGAGACATTGACCACCGGGCATTTCAACGCCTGCAATTCCCGGGCCATTCGATTCGTGCTGATCCGGGCGATGACGCCATCGCCATCCCACCCCTTGGGCAGGCTCATGGGTTCTTCCACGGCACGGGGTTCGATGAAGGTGAACCAGGGGCCATGCATACGGGCATAACTCTGAATGCCGCTCACGAGCTGTCTTCCCCATTGTGTGGACGTTCCCACCAACACCGCCACCCGGCTGACCTGGTTCTGTGTTTTGGTCGTCATTGCGTAATATCTTAAAAAGTAAATGTAAAATAGTCTATTCGTAAATAGATTCTGGGCAGGAGTATACCCGAATGGAATTTTGGCATGCGCCCGGCGCCATCTTAATGATTTTCGCTTTCTTTCAATTATTTTCATGTATATTGTGGGCACCTCCTTGATGGCGAATAACTTGATTATGAAAAGGACACGACACCATGATTAAAGTTGAACTCAAGGGGATCGGGAAAACCTATACGGCCGGGGTTCCGGTTTTAAAGGACATCAGCCTGACGGTTCAGCCCGGGGAGCTTTTCTTCCTGCTGGGGCCCAGCGGATGCGGCAAGACAACCCTTTTACGTTTGCTTGCGGGATTTCTGCAACCCGACTCGGGGACAATTGAATTTGATGGACAGGATGTGACCCTTCTGGCGCCCGAGAAGCGGGACGCAGGTCTTGTTTTCCAGAACTACGCGCTGTGGCCGCACATGACGGTCTTTGAGAATGTGGCCTTCGGTCTTGAGTCCCGGAACATTCGCGGAGAAATGCGGGACAAGCAGGTGATGGAGGCGCTTGATCAGGTCAAGATGGCTGACTATGGGGATCGCAAGCCG
>CAIZMS010000266.1 GCA_903934155.1 uncultured bacterium
GGCAGGTCAGGAAGGCGAATGAGGCCAGCCAGAAGTTCTGGGCCATTTCACTGGGGAACGACTGGATGACGGTCACATAGCCACCCTTGACGCCGGGTGCATTCCCCGTGGCGAGGGTTAATGCATGGAATGCCGCCGAGGTCATGGTGCCGAGCAGAAGGCCCAGGAAGGCGCCGGTTGCGGTGATTCGCTTCCAGAACATGCCCAACAGGAAGGTCGCGAAGAGGGGCGCATTGACAAATCCGAACACGAGCTGGATCACATCCATGGCATTGTTATACATCGCGGCAAAGTAGGCGCAGGCGATACTGATCAGGATGCCCGCCACGGTGGCCGCCCTGCCCATCCACATATAGTGGGCATCGCTCTTGCTACGCCCAATGTAGGCCTGATAGAGGTCGTAGGTCCAGATGGTGTTGAAGGCGGTGACATTTCCGGCCATCCCCGACATGAAGGAGGCGAGAAGTGCCGTCAACGCAAGCCCAAGCAATCCCGTAGGGCAGTATCGTTTGACCAGCGACAGGATGACCCCGTCATAGTCGTTTTCAGCCACGGCGTTCTGTACACGGCCCTTGATGTCGGCATCGCTCAGAGTCGGGGCAGCCTTGATGATTTCATCCACCTTAGCCGGGATCATCTTCAAGCCTGCAGCCTTGGCCACCTCCTGTACGGCGGCTTCACCGCTCAAGCCGGTGGCCGCGGCATTTTTGACAGCCGGAATGATCTTTTCATAGGCGGATTCGGCGATGATCTTGGGGGGGAGGCGGTACCCGTCCTTGCCTGTAAAGGCAAGGCCCGCCGCAATCATGCCGGGGAGAATGACGAGGGCGGGAATGAACATTTTCGGAATGGCTCCGATCAGGGGGGTGCGCCGGGCGGCGCTCATGTCCTTGGCCGCCATGGCCCGCTGAACCACGAGGAAGTTGGTACACCAGTAGCCGAAGGCCAGCACGAAGCCGAGACCAAAAACCATGGCAAAGATATCCACGCCCATGGGGTTGGCGGAGGCGCCTTGAATCATCGGGCTCCAGGCTCCAGTCCATGCATCCGGTTGGAAGCTCTTGTCGCCGACTCCAATAGAGGCCGGGTTCTGGGCCACGCCAGCCAGTTTCTCCTTCAGCACGCTCCAGCCGCCGACATCCTTAAGGCCCAGGTAGACCACGGGCGAGAAGCCGAGCACGATCATGAAGAACTGCAACACTTCGGTGTAGATGGCTGAGGTCAGGCCGCCCTTTAAGACATAAAGCAGGACCACGCCTGAGCAGATCCAGAGACTCATGTGATAGTTCCATCCGAGCAGTGAATTCAGCAACTTGGCCAGGGCGTTCATTGAAATACCCGACGCAAAAACCGTCATAATGGCGAAACTGATGGAATTCAGGCAACGAACCCTTCCATCAAAACGCATGTTCAGGTATTCCGGCACGGACCGGGCCTTGGAGCCGTAATAAAACGGCATCATGAACACCGCGAGGAAGGTCATGGCGAGAATGGCGCCGATCCAGTAGAAATGGCAGGTCATCATTCCGTACTTGGCACCACTGGCCGCCATACCGACAAGTTCCAGCGCGCCGAGGTTGGCCGAAATGAAGGCCAACCCGGTGACCCAGGCGGGGATGGATCGACCGGACATGAAGAAGTCGTTACTTGACTTCATGTATTTTCGGAGGGCCTGGCCAATGCCCAGCACAAATCCGACATAGATCAACATGATGCTGTAATCCATCCACCCCAGCGTAATATTTGGCATGCTATCGACTCCTTGTGTTTGTGGTCAAAGGCTGTGAACCTATCAAAATGCCGTGTGTTGGGAAATGGTTTTCTCCGCATTCCCCATGCATTCCCCATGCCTTCCCAAAGCCTGCTCCAAACGCCCGTGCTTGTTGCGTGGCGGACCGTGTTGTACAGTGGCCAGCGTGATCACGTTATCCGACAAGGTTCGACGAAAGCTTCAGGAACTTCCCGACAAGCCGGGGTGCTACCTGATGCGGGATCGGCGGGGAAAAATCATTTATATCGGTAAGGCGCTGTCCCTGCGGAAGCGTGTGCAGTCCTATTTCCGGACAGGAACCTGGGTCAAGGCCGATCCCAAACTGAGGGGCTTGATCCGCAGCGTTGATGATTTTGACATTCTGGTGACCCGAAATGAAGCCGAAGCCCTATTGACGGAAGGGCAACTCATCAAGGATTACAAGCCTCGCTATAATGTTGATATGAGGGATGACAAGCGTTTCCTGATGCTCAAGATTGATCCCTCGGAGCCTTGGCCCCAGTTTAAGGCTGTGCGCCTCCGGAAAGATGATGGGGCGGTCTATCTCGGGCCCTATGTCAATTCTGTCGCCACCCGTGCGGCCATGGATTTTGTAGAAAAAACGTTTGGGCTGAGGAAGTGCCGCCCCTTGAACCCCGGGCCGGAGGACCATCGGCATTGTATCAACGACATCGTGCGGTACTGTTCCGCACCCTGCGTTGGCCGGATCACCCGGCCGGATTACATTCAGAAGGTCGATTCAGCGTGTGCCTTTCTGAGAGGGGAAACCCCGGCGTTACTGCATGACCTCAGGGAGAGGATGGCGGAGGCGGCGGTGTCACATAAGTTTGAGGAGGCCGCCGCCCTGCGCGATACCTGGCTGATGTTGAAGGAAATCTGCAGTCAGCGCGCCCGGGTGCTCTCAACCCCCGAGATGAAGACGGCGGATGCCCGTGCCGGGGTGGAGGAACTCCGGCTGGCCCTGGGGCTTGCGCAGTCGCCACGATTGATGGAATGTTACGACATCTCGAATATCTCCGGAAAACACTCGGTCGCCAGTCAGGTTTGCGCGGTGGATGGCGTCCCGGCGCCAGCCCGGTACCGGCATTACCGGATCAAGACGGTGCACCAGTCGGATGACCCGGCAATGATGACTGAAGTCATCCGGCGAAGGTTTGAACGATTGAGGACGGAGGGGGGCGTGTCGCCAGACCTGTTGATCGTGGACGGCGGATTGCCGCAGTTGAACGCCGCCCAGGGGGAAATGGACCGGTTGGGATATGGACGGATTCCCGTCATTGGTCTTGCCAAGCGCTATGAGGAAATTCATGTTCCCGGAAGCTTGTCACCCTTGCGGTTTTCCGCTGATTCGAAGGCGCTCTATGTTCTTCAGCGGATCCGGGACGAGGCGCATCGCTTCGCTCTGGCCTACCACCGGAAACTGCGCGCCCGTCGCCTTCGCGAATCGGTGATTGATGAGATTCCCGGGATGGGCGATAAACGCAAGGCGGCGCTCTTGAGCCATTTCGGGTCGGTACGCCGGCTTCAGCACGCTCGTGAGGAGGAGATTGCTGCCGTGCCTGGCATTGGGGCGGCGATGGCCGCTGAGATTGCGCGTTGGCTAAATCGAAAAGATAGGGATATAGACGGGACATGACGACATCTGAAAAAATCGCGGCCTTGAGGAAACTTATGGCGGCCCGAAACATGGCGGCACTGATTGTGCCGTCCTGCGATCCACATCAGAGCGAAGCCGTCTCATCTCGGTGGCAGGCGCGGCAGTGGGTTTCGGGATTCACCGGTTCGGCGGGTTCTCTGGTGATCACCGCCCGGCAGGCGGTGCTCTGGGTTGACGGCCGGTATTTCATTCAGGCGGAACAAGAACTCCGGGGAAGCGGAATTCGATTGTTGAAAGGGCGGGAACCCGGTGTTCCCACCGTCAACGAATGGATTCTTGCCCATTTGAAAAAGGGCCAGGCCGTGGTGTGTGATGGAACGCTTTTTTCCGTCGAGGCGGCACGGGAGATGGAAAAGGCCTTTTCTCCAAAACAACTCCGGCTACGGATGCATGAAGATCTTGTGGGCCGGGTCTGGAAAGACCGGCCTGGGTTTCCTGCAGGGCCCGCCCTGGATTATCCTTTGGCGTATGCAGGCGTGAGCCGCCGGGATAAGCTGAAAACGGTGCGTGCCCATCTGGCGGAAAAGAAGGCGGATTATCTTCTGCTGGCCTCTCTGGATGATATTGCCTGGCTGTTTAATATCCGCGGGAGTGATGTTGCCAACTGTCCCGTGGTATTGGCCTATGCCTTGGTGGGAATGAAAAAAGTTTGTCTGTTTGCGGATGAGTCGAAATTCCCCAAACTGCTGAAAAAGAGACTGGCGACGGCTGGCGTGAGTCTTCATTCTTATGGTGCCGTTGCGGGGCACCTGAAGTCGCTGCCGCCATCAAAATTCTTGTGTTATAATCCACGCCGGGTTAGCCGGTGGCTGGCCGATGCTCTGCCGGATTCCATGAGGACAATCGAGGAAACCCCCGACATCACGACTACCCTGAAGGCGGTCAAGAATCCGGTGGAGCAGGGGCATTTCCAGAAGGCCGCTCTTATGGACGGGCTTGCGATTGTACGGTTCATGGCCTGGTTGGAGCGTGCTCTCAAGGCCGGGGAGCCGGTTACGGAATATTCAGCCGGTGAGAAGCTGGCCTCTTTGAGGCGCGAGGCTCCGGAGTGCCGGGGTGATAGTTTTTCCGTGATCTGCGGCTATCAGGCGAACGGGGCGATTGTTCACTATCGGGCGGATTCGCGGCGTTCCTCGATATTGGGGAAGAATGGGCTGCTTCTGGTTGATTCCGGCGGACAGTACTTCGGGGGAACGATGGATACCACCCGGACGGTGGCGCTGGGGCCCGTCCCGCGTCTGGCCTGTTTGAACTATACACGGGTGTTGAAGGGCTTCCTGGCATTAAGTCACGTTCGATTCCCAACGGGAACCACGGGCACCCATCTGGATACGTTGGCCAGACTTCCGCTCTGGGCTGAAGGGTTGAATTACCGGCATGGGAGTGGACACGGGGTGGGATCCTATTTGAATGTGCATGAGGGGCCGCATGGATTCAGCCCGGTCTGGAGCCCCTGCGCCTTGAAGCCCGGGATGGTGACCACGATTGAGCCGGGGTATTATGAGCCCGGGAAATACGGGATCCGGATTGAAAACATGGTGTTGGTGAAGCCTTATAAGACGACCGGATGCGGGGAGTTTCTTCAGTTTGAAACCCTGACTTTGTGTCCCTTCGATACCACACCTGTCGTGATGTCACGGCTGACATCCGAAGAACGGGACTGGCTGAACCACTATCACCGCCGGGTCTGGCGCCTGTTGTCGCCACGGCTCGATCCGATTCAACGGGAATGGTTGAAACGGAAGACGGCGCCGATCTGACACAATGATGAGGATATTTCACATAAGATGGTTGGCGTCCCTGTTGATGGGGGTGTTGGCGTTATTGGCGGCGGAACGGGTGTCGGCTGGCTGGATTGAGGAACGGGACGGGAAAACCGTGATCCATGTGAAGTTGTTTGATCTGCCTGATCCTTCGAGTCCGGATGTGGCAAGTCGGGCGGGGGTGGAGGCGGTCGAAGCGTTCAAAAAGGATTTTCCCAGGCTGTTTGCCGAAAAATACCGGGCACGGTACCAGGCGGATCCGGGTCGTTACGGGGGGCATCGCTGGGACAATGTGTCGGTTGAGCTGGAGCGGTTTACCGGCATCACGGTCAAGGGGGTTGAGGTCGATCTTCTCGCGATTGCCGGAGGGTTGGCGCCGGATGTTCTCTATGTCAACTTCCGCAAGTCGGAAACCTATATCCGCAATAATTTTCTGTATCCGCTGGATCGGCCCGGAGATGGCTATCTTTCGGCGATGGATCGGGAGGCGCAGGAGTTCCGGATCAATCCCAAGTTGTGGCCGGTGATCCGGCGTCCCGGTCCGGGCGGAACCCATGTCTGGGCCCTTCCGTATGGCGGGGCGATGGGCAATGTGCTGATGTTTAGGAAGGATCTTTTTGACGCCAAGAGGATGCGGTATCCCACTTCGGAGTGGACGCTGGATGACCTGATGGCGGCGGCCA
>CAIZMS010000267.1 GCA_903934155.1 uncultured bacterium
ATCCGCAATCATATTGAAACCATCAAGACCGGTTTGCCCGGGACGAACGGCTGGGCGGTGGAGTTTAAGTCGGGAGTTCTCGATGGGTTGGCGACGAACGGGGATGTGGAATTTCGCATGTTCCCGCAGTGGTATTTTTCGTCCTATCCGGTGTTGCGGGGCGTGGACGGTAATACGGCCACCATGCATAGCCGTAGCGTCATCCTGAAACCCACCATGCCGTTTAAGACGTCGGACAAGGTCGGTACCGTCATTCGCAATGCCCTGAAAGCACTGGATGAGCCCGGTGAGTGGTGTGTTGATTCCGCGGCCGGGCGGGTTTACTACTGGCCGCCAGACGGTAGGATGGACGGCAAAAAAGTGGTGGTTCCGGAGCTTTATACGCTTGTCCGTATTGAGGGAGAAGGAGAGGCGCAGAACTGGCAGAATCCGATCAGTTTTGTTGAATTTCGAGACCTGACGTTTCGGTATACCGATTGGATGCATGAAGATGTGTGGCCGAAAGACTGGCTTCGCAGGCACTTCGCGCCCGCCCAGGGCATGATGCATGTCAGGAATGCCGCTGATTGTGTTATCGACGGTTGTGTGCTGCTCGATGCCGGGGCGAGTGGTCTGCTGATGGATCACTATGTCCAGCGAGTTCGGGTTACGCGTAACCACATAGGCCGTGTTGGCGGTAGTGCAATCATGATGAACGGGTATGGGCCTGGAACGACGGATGTTCATAAGAGGAACGTTATCCGCCGTAATTTCATTCATGACGTCGGGCAGACCTCGTACAGCGGTGCCGGGGTCATGATCTATGGGAGTGGCTGTAATGATATATCGCTTAACTGGTTTGATAAGATCTCCATGTGGGCCGTGATGGTTGCGGGCACGGGTGCTCATGACTGGAACAATGAAAGCTGGCGGTTGACTGACCTGTTCGGCGAATGGAAATCGCAGTACCAGGCGCGTGAGAAGGAGTTGCCCGAAAAGATTCCTAACCAGGCCATGATGTCGCTGTTCACTCATTCGGGAAACAACCTTATCCGTCATAATGTGCTCAACGGTTATATGCTCAAGATGACCGATGCCGCCGGGCTTGATTCCTGGTGCTGTGGCTACGACAACCAGTTTGTCGAGAACGTGATGAAGGACGGACACTTCATTGATATCTATCTTGATACCGGCACACCGGATGCGATTGTTGAAGGCAATCGTGGATGGAGTAAAGCACGCCGCTGGCACGATAACGCCTCCATGGGGACCAAGGGGCAGCCGTGGGCGCGGCGGGCAACCGAGTCGGCCTTCGGTAATGATCCGATGCCGGGCATGAACGGCACCTCCACCATTCTTTGGAGGAACAACAAGTCGGCCTATCCGGAAAAGCCGGAGGGGTGGGATACGTTGCTTGACAGGATCGTTGCCGCAGTGAAGGAGGATGGTGGCTGGCCGACGGGCGTGGACGATGCGAAGTTATCCGAGTTTCAGCGGCTGAAGCCATAGATATTTCAGGTAGGGCGGGCTCGTAGCGCCCGCCGCCGCTTAGGGTGAATGTCAGGGATTCAATATGAGCAAGCCTATTTCCGTTGTTGCCTTGTGGTTGGGCCTGGTGGCCGGAGTTGTTTTTGCCCAGGCTGATTTGGCAAGTGGGTTCCGCACCCCTCCGCCGGATGCGCGCCCACATACCTATTGGTTCTGGATGGGCGGTAATGTGACGAAAGAGGGCATTACGGCTGATCTGGAGGCCATGCAGCGCGTGGGCGTTGGTGGAGTGCTCATTCACAATATTAAGAGTTCATTGCGGGTTTTCTCGGCGGACTACATGACTCCGGAGTGGTTCGCCTGCCTGAAACATGCCGTGGCGGAGGCGGACCGGTTGGGGTTGAAAGTCGCGATGCACAACCGCGCGGGGTGGACTGGTAGCGGCGGGCCCTGGATCACGCCTGAGTATGCCATGCAGACGCTGGTCTGGAGTGAAACGAAAGTCAAAGGGCCGCACCGCTTTGACGGTCCTCTGCCGCAACCCGTGACGCGCCAGGGATATTATCGCGATGTGGCCGTACAAGCGGTTCGGATACCGGCTGCGGAACTGGTTGGCCAGCCGCCGTTGCGGATCAAGGATCTGGATAGGAAAACCATTACTACTACCGGGCCGCATGCCAGTTCAGCGGGCGGGGAGCCGACTCCCGATAATGCCGATCCGGCACGAGTGGTTCGGGCCAACGACATAATGGATCTCACGAGCCGTATGGATGCGCAAGGGCGCTTGGTTTGCGAATTGCCGGAAGGGGAATGGACGGTCTTGCGTTTCGGGCACACTGTTACCGAAGGGGCGTCTTTCCAGCCCTCTTGTCCGCCGGAGAAGGCTGGCCTGGAATGCGACAAGCTCAGTCGTGCCGGTCTTGATCAGCATTGGGAGGGCGGCATCGCACCGATTCTTGCAGCCGTTGGAAAACATTCCGGACGCACCTTTGTCGGCTTCGAAACTGATAGTTACGAGGCGGGAGCCCAGAACTGGACCGCGATGTTTCCGGCGGAATTCAAGCGTCGCCGTGGCTACGATCTCATGCCCTGGCTGGTTGCTTATGCGGGACGCATCATCGTTGGCGTTGCCGAAACCGAGCTGGTTCTGCGTGACGTGCGGCAGACCGTTGAGGAACTCTATGCCGACAACTACTATGGCTATTTTGCCGAACGTTGCCGGGCCGTTGGATTGCAATTCATGGCCGAAGCCTATGGCGGACCCTTCGATTCTATTGTGTGCGGCGGGCGGGCGGACCTGCCGATGGGGGAATTCTGGGCGCATAACATCTGGTCCGATTCCTGCAAGGATGCCGCTTCAGCCGCGCATCAATACGGTCGGCCTGTTGTCGGCGCCGAAGCCTATACCGCCCACCG
>CAIZMS010000268.1 GCA_903934155.1 uncultured bacterium
AAAACACTAATGAAAGGAACCCGAAGATGAACAGAATCGTGTCGAAAGAAATCTTGTTCTCAAGCAGCATGATCATGGCGGCCCTGTTGGCCCTGCCGACTTATGCCGATCCCGTGACGTCCCCCAGCCCCGCCCGCAGCAAGGCGGAAGCGCTGGTGGTATTGCCCGCCAACTGCAACACCACCGACGGTATGTGCCTGTTGCCTGACAAGAGCACCCTCGTGTCCATTCCTAACTTCAACGACGAAAATGACGCGCCGATGATCATGCACGTCACCCGTGACGGGAAAGCGGAACTATTCTACGCGTTCCCCACGCCCTATCCCGGGCTGGAAGCGAAGCTGGATCGAATCCGTCCGATGGGCATCGCGCGTGCGCCGAACGGCGACATCTATGTGGCCGATATGCAGTACATGGTCAATCCGAACCAGAAGTCCCGGCTTTGGAAGCTCGTGGTCAGCAAAGGCCGTGTCGAGAAGATGGTTCTCGTGGCGTCCGGCTTCGGAGTGGCCAATGGCCTCGCGATTCACAAAGGGTATGTTTACATCACCGAATCCGTCCTGGAAGAGGGATCACACCCGCTCACCAGCGCCGTGATGCGATTCAAGCTCAACGAGGAAAACGTGACGCTGACCACGCCGCTGACGAAGGATCCGCATATTGTCACCACTTACAAGAGCAAGAAGAACGACTGGCGCTTCGGCGCGGACGGCATTGCGTTCGACAGCAAGGGCAACATGTTTGTCGGGCTGTTTGGGGAAGGCCAGATCTGGAAGACGACGTTCGACAAAAAGGGTAAGGCGGTTGAGACGAAGCTGTTTGCCGAATCTCCCGGCAAGCTGATCAACTGCGACGGCATGAGCTGCGACCGAAGCACAGACAACCTTTACGTGGCGGATTCAGCCGCAAATGCGGTCCAGATTATCCATCCGGATGGTGCAATTGAGACTTTGGCCCAGAATGGCGACGTGATCGACAAGACCACGGGCCAGCTGGATCAACCCTGCGAGGCGATGGTCCGCGGGAATGAAGTGATTGTTTCCAATATGGACTGGCCGTTCCCGGGCATGCGCAACAGCAAATTCGCCCGGCCGGCTGTGCTTTCCGCAATCAAAATCAAATAACAATTTTAACTCAAGAGAACCCCTATAGTCAGTCAGGAAACCATCAGCGCATGACAACACCACACGGATCCTGGAATCAGATCACCTGTCTGGCATGGCTATGTCTGTCATGTATTCACGCACACGGATCGGAATCAAACACCGTTTCCTGGGTGGAGGCAATGGAACAGGCGCATTCCCAGGGTACACCCTCCGAATTCAGCCAACTGGCAGAACGATTTCCCATGGAAATGACCTGGCTCCGGGAGGATGTGGGCACCCGGCTCGCTCCTGTAAATTTCGGGAGCAATCTGGTCGGGAAGGTGTGTGCGGAATTGGGCGATAACGCGGTCGGCATCCGGACTGAACTCGCGGCCCTCTCCGCAGTCCCGGCGGGGGACAGGCGCTGGCTGGAACTCTACCGGAAGGCCTGCCTTGAACGACGACGCAAGCGACTGCACCCGATGCTGGCAAAAACCAAGGACTTGATTTTTGTCAAACACCTGGTGTTTGCCTCCAAGAGTGGACTGCAAAATTGCCACGAATACGAGGGCGACGAAAGGCCGACTGGCCTATTCAAACTTGATCTGCGTCCGGAACTCGAAGGACGGCGTGCCGAGGTCAGAACCCTGATACCCGGTAACGAGGGAATCATGAGGGATCCCTGCCTGTCCGATGACGGCAAACGGCTGCTTTTTGCCTGGCGACAAGGCGACAAGAAGTTGACGACGCGTTATGAGGCACTCCCCCGGTTCAATTACCAGATTTTCGAAATGGAACTGGCCAGCGGGAAAGTTCGACAGCTTACCAGCAACGAGACCTACGGCGCCTCCATCGAGCCGATCTATCTACCCAACGGCGATATTCTCTTCAATTCCTCCCGCATCGTTCAGCACGTCACCTGCGGGTGGGGTGATACGAGCAACATGTACATCATGGACAAGGATGGACGGTATGCCCGTCGTGTCGGCTTCGACCAGGCAGGCACCGCCTATCCCGTCGTCATGAACGACGGCCAGATTCTCTACATGCGGCGCGACTACAATGACCGGGGCCAGAGTTATGCCCATAAACTTTTTGTGATGCGTCCCGACGGCACCCAGCAAATTGAATACTACGGCAACAGTTCAATCTCACCGACCAGCTATCAGCATTCGCGCCCGATTCCCGGCAGCAGTAAAATCATGAGTGTGATTGCCGGGTACCATCGCTCCCAGGGAGGAAAATTGGGAATCGTGGATATCCACAAAGGCCGACAGGGGTTTGAAGGGGTCTCCGAATTCCCGCCGCTTCACCCGATGAGCTTCAAGCCCAACTCCGGCGAGAATGCCTATGTCTCCAACGGTGAACAGTTTTCGTACCCTTTCCCATTTGACGAGACGAATCTGATTGCCTGTGTGGCTGAATCCAACAAACCCACAACTGACTTTTATGGCATCTATTTCATGACCACGGCGGGACAGTGTGAATGGTTGATTTCAGATCCTGAAACCCATTGCATGCAACCGATTCCGCTATGGGTAAGGTCGACCCCTCCAACCCTCCCCGCCATGTGCGACTGGACGAAAACAAACAGTATCGTCAGCATGCAGGACGTCTATGTCGGTCCTGGCTTGACAGGGGTTCCTCGCGGAACGATCAAGAAGCTCCGCATCGTGGAGATCCGCTACAAACCTGTCACCATCGGATCCTCTCGCGGGAGCGGCCCAGGAGGTGCTGCGGACTCTCCCACCCCACCCTCGCTTGGCCTGGGGGGATTTGACATCAAGGCCATCATCGGCGATGTGCCGGTATATGAGGACGGTTCCGCCCTGTTTTCCATCCCCGCCCGTACCCCGGTCTATTTCCAGGCGTTGGACAAGGACAATCAGGTGGTGCAGACCATGCGCTCGTGGTTGACCATGATGCCCGGGGAAAAGATCTCGTGCGTGGGCTGCCATGAGCCCAAGGACGCCACCCCCGCCCCCCCGCCGGGCATCACAAAGGCTGCGCGAGCCGGAATCGTGACACCCGAACCGTTTTACGGCCCCACACGGGGTTTCAGCTATCCCCGCGAGATCCAGCCGATATTGGATGCGAAATGTGTGAGTTGCCACCAGGCCGGCGGCAAGGCCGCAAAATGGATTCTCACCGGCGATCCGGTCCATGATCCGCAAGCACAACGACACTGGGCGCGTTCCTTTCTGACTCTAACCAAGGCCCCGGTCATTCAGAATGAAAAGGGCCAATGGGTACGTGGCAACAAGGACCTGAACTGGGGAAAACCCAACGAGATTGTGCAATGGCTGACGCGCTATGAAACGCTTGAGATGAAACCTCCATATCGGGCAGGGGCGGTCAAAAGTAAGCTGATCACGATGTTGCGGGGTGGTCATGCCCAGTTAAAGCTGTCCTCAGAAGAGCTGGACAAGTTGTGCGCGTGGATTGACCTGAATATTCCGTATTGCGGCGACTATGACGAGGCCAACACCTGGAGCGAAAAGCACAAGGAACTATTTACGAAAAGGATGACGGAGCGCCAACGCAACGAGGCCATCGACCGGCGCAATATCGACGCCTTGATCGCTCCGTAACACACCCTCCTCATTTCGACGCGGGGACGGCCGTGTTGTTGCCTTGCCCGACCGTCCTGCCGCCCCCTCTTTGACCGGAATGAGCATGTCCTTGAGGAAACAGCTTGTTAACCGAAGTGACATCAATGACATCGGCAATATACGAAACAAACTGGGCCGCCTCGGTTTCGTTGTATCCCAGGCTGACGCCGAGGTCATAAAACTCACGGGTCCGTTCGGTTGCCAACAGCGGGCTCAGAGCCTTCAGGTTATCCCGAACAGTGTGCATAACTTCACGCCGTTGCTCTGGAGGAAGAGGGGCCTGCATTTGTGCGGCGGCCTTCCATGTCTCATCCAGCAGTCCGACCATCTTCTCATATTGCACTTTTTCTTCTTCCGACATCTTCGAGGTATCGCGATTGAGCAGGAAATTCGCTTGTCGGGCAAAGGAGTTCTGGATTTTCTGCTGAAATTCCTCGCGCTTCTTTTCCGCTTCCGCGTGACGGGCGATGTCATTCGTCTTCCGACTGGCGACAAGCAAGGGATCCATTGGCTTTGGCGGTTGATCAGGCGGGCGAGTGACGGTGGACTGACGCAACGAGACGATCAACGCTTCTTTTCCGGAAAGCTGAAGCTCAAGTTCGGCGATACGGTTCTGAAGCCCCGTCAGATCCGGCCCT
>CAIZMS010000269.1 GCA_903934155.1 uncultured bacterium
ATCAATGTTCCCAGCCTGTGCTATCACCCCGACCTGAGCGTGATTGGCGCCTGCCGGGTCTGCGTGGTGGAGGTCGATGGGCAACGTAATCCGGTGGCCTCCTGCTCGTATCCGGTGGCCGAGGGCATGAAGGTCAAGACGTCGTCGCCCCTGTTGCGGCGGTTGCGCCGCGATGTCGTCGAGCTGATTCTTGACAATCATCCCCGGGATTGCCAGGCCTGCGTCCGGAACGGAACCTGCGAGTTGCAGAAGCTGGCGTACGACCTGGGTGTGAGGGAACGCCTGTTCCAGGGCGAGCGCAAGCGTTTCCCCGTGGACACGTCGTCCCCGGTGCACCGCAATCCCGAGAAGTGCATTCTGTGCGGTCGCTGCGTCCGTGTTTGCGACGAGGTGCAGGGCGTCCACAACTTAAGCGTCCAGCACCGGGGCTTTCACAATGTCGTGGCGCCGGCCCATGACTGCAAGATGATTGATTCCGTCTGCATTCATTGCGGTCAGTGCGTCAACGTCTGCCCCACGGCCGCCTTCACGGAGCAGGATGCCACGGAGTCGGTGTTCGAGGCCTTGTCGAATCCTGATCTTCATGTCGTGGTTCACACCGCGCCGGCGATCCGGGCGACAATCGGCGAGGGTTTCGGGTTCCGGCCGGGTACGCCGGTGACGGGAAAGCTGGTCACGGCATTGCGCATGGCGGGCTTTCATAAGGTATTCGATACGAATTTCGGGGCCGACCTCACGATCGTTGAGGAGTCCACGGAATTTTTGAGCCGGATCCAGAAAAAGGAACGTCTTCCGTTGATCACATCCTGTTCGCCGGGCTGGGTTAATTTCATGGAACGCTTTTATCCGGAGCTGATTCCCCTGACCTCCACCTGCAAGTCGCCGATGAGCATGCTTTCGACGCTGCTGAAGACGTATTACGCCCAGCAGATCGGGGTGGATCCTGAAAAGATCTTTGTGGTTGCGGTGATGCCCTGCACGGCGAAGAAGTTCGAGGCGAAGCGCCCGGAACACATGGCGCCGTGGGGCAAGCCCTATACGGATGCGGTGCTGACCACCCGGGAATTGGTCTGGATGCTGAAGTGCCTGGGTGTGGATTTTCACAACCTTGAGGACGGTGCGTTCGATTCCCCGCTCGGGGTTTCCTCGGGGGCGGCGGATATCTTTGGCGCCACGGGCGGCGTCATGGAGGCGGCTCTGCGCACGGCCTATGAGAAGATTACCGGGCAGGAACTGGAAACCCTTGATTTCGAGACCGTTCGAGGTGTGGAGGGCGTGAAGGAGACGTCGATCCAGATCAATGGCCTGACCATCAATATCGGCGTGGCCAACGGCCTTCAGAATGCCAAGAACCTGCTGGACCGCGTGGCCAGTGGTGAGAAGCAGTATCACATCATTGAGATCATGGCGTGTCCGGGCGGCTGCGTGGCCGGCGGCGGGCAACCGTATCCGCCCCGGGGCATGTATGTGCTGGATCCGGAACTGGCGCGGTTGCGGGCCAAGGCGCTCTACTCGATTGACGGCAGCAAGTCCCTGCGGAAATCGCATGAGAATCCGGCCATCGAGCTGTTGTATGAGAATTTCCTGGGTGCGCCGAACAGCCATCTGTGCCATGAGTTGTTGCATACCCATTATGAACCCAAGACCCCGCGAGGTGTGAAATGAAGAACGAACTGCTGCAAAAGGAAAAAGACAAGGCGACGGCACTCTTGCCCGAGCCGGTGGTGCGCTATATTCAGGACTGTTCGAAGAAGAAAAATCCGAACAGCCACCTGATTTCCGTGCTGCACAAGGTTCAGGATCACTTCGGGTTTCTCGCCCGGGAACACATGGATGCGGTGTCCGTGCTGATGCAGATTCCGTCGGCGAAGGTGACGGGGGTGGCGAGTTTCTATCATTTCTTCAACTTTACCCCGCGCGGAAAGCACCGGGTTTCGCTCTGCATGGGAACGGCGTGTTTCGTCAAAGGGGCAGGCAAGGTGTTGGATAAGCTGCAGGACTTGCTGGGCATCAAGGTGGGTGAAACGTCCGCCGATGGCCTGTTTTCCATTGACGTGGCCCGTTGCGTCGGCGCCTGTGCGCTGGCCCCGGTGATGATCGTGGATGAAAAGGTTTATGCCGGGGTTAAGCCTGACCAGGTTGTCAAAATCCTGGGCGAGTACGGGTTCGATCCCAAGAAGGCGAAAAAGTAGGGAGCAGGGTTCAGGAGTCAGGGTTCAGGCGGAAACTTCCTTCCTGACCCCTGACCCCTGACCCTTTTCTTCCCTCTTTCTCCCCCTGCCTGAGGTGTCCCGGGGGGACGCCGAAGGCGCGACGGAACGCCCGCGAGAAATTATAGGGGTCGCTGAATCCCAGTTTATCCGACACTTCCTTGATCATCAGGTCGGAGTTCTGGATCAGTTCCGCCGCCCGGTTCAGGCGCAGGTGCTGAAGGTAGCGGAACGGGCGTTCACGCCCGAACCGCTGGAACAGGCGGCACAGGTAGGCCAGATCCACATGGCAGGCCAGGGCCACTTCGTTCAGGCTCTGGACGGAAAGATAATTCTCCTCAATGAACCGGCGGCACCGTTGATAGGTGGCGAAGGCCCCGGAGGCGGAGTCACCGCAGGGCGCGGCCAGATCCCCGATTTTCATGATCAGGTACTGAACGGCGACCGTACACATGCGGTGCCGGTCGGGATGATCCCCGCGCCCGTGCCGGATCAGATCCTCAAATACCTGCTGGATCTGCTCCGGATGGAGGATCCGGCTGACGGTGCCTGGTGACAGCCGGCACTCCCGCATGAGTTCCCGTCCGGCCTCGCCGCTGAGGACAACGAAATATTTGGTCAGCGGTTGGGCGGGATCGCACTGGATGCGGTGCGGGAGCCCCCGGCTGTAGGTGAAGACCGTTCCCGCCGTCAGCCGGTGTGAGGCGCCCCGGAGGGTCAGGTGACCGGCTCCCCGGGCGACAAATTCAATAATGGGGTGGGGGAATCCGTCGCGGTTGATTTCATAGTCGGGGCGACAATGCTCCACCCCGCCGCTGATAACCGTGAGCGGGCCCCGTTCCCCCGGGTTCAGGTGCAGATAAAACCGCTGCGCGGAGAAAACTTGGTCGCTGAAATACCGGGGTTCGATACGGCTCATGACGGGTAGAATACCCGCTTGGGGCTTCTGGGAAAAGTCAAAAAATGACATCTCGGTGTCAATGGCGGCCATTGGCCGGGTGAGGAGGCTTGGTAGAATGGCACGAACCAACCAATAAGGAGAAAGTTCGTATGACTTCATGGATCGGTGGATATCCCAAAATCGGTATTCGTCCCACGATTGACGGGCGGCGGATGGGTGTGCGTGAGTCGCTTGAAAAACAGGTGATGACCATGGCCGAGACGGCGGTCAAATTCCTGACGGCCAATTTGAAGCAGCCGAACGGCAAGCCGGTGCAGTGCGTCATTGCGGATTCCTGTATTGGCGGGGTGGCTGAAGCCGCCGCGTGTGCCGACAAGTTCCGCCGCGAGGGCGTGGGCGTGTCGTTGACCGTGACGCCCTGCTGGTGTTATGGCAGCGAGACGATGGATATGGATCCCACGATGCCCAAGGCGGTGTGGGGCTTCAACGGTACCGAGCGTCCCGGCGCGGTGTATCTGGCCGCCTGCCTGGCGGGCCACAACCAGAAGGGGCTTCCCGCCTTCGGGATTTACGGCCGTGATGTCCAGGACAATGGCGACACCACGATTCCCGCCGATGTTCAGGAGAAACTCCTGCGTTTCGCCAAGGCCGGTCTGGCCGTGGCCACCATGCGCGGAAAATCCTATCTCTCATTGGGCGGTGTCTCCATGGGTATTGCCGGGTCGATCGTGGATCAGCCCTTCTTCGAGGAATTCCTGGGCATGCGTGTCGAGTGCGTGGACATGAGCGAACTGACCCGCCGCATTGAGGAAAAGATCTACGATCCCAAGGAATTCGAAAAGGCCATCGCCTGGACGCGCAAGAACTGCAAGGAGGGCGAGAATGTCAACCGCACTCCCCGTGATTCCAAGCGCAAGGACTGGGAATGGGAGACCGTGGTCAAGATGACCATGATCGCCCGCGACCTGATGCATGGCAATCCCCGCTTGGCTCAACTGGGCTTCGGCGAGGAAGCGCTCGGGCACAACGCCATCGTCGGCGGATTCCAGGGCCAGCGCCAGTGGACCGATCATTTCCCGAACGGGGACTTCATGGAGGCCATGCTGACCTCGTCCTTTGACTGGAACGGTATTCGCGCTCCGATGGTGTTCGCGACCGAGAATGACAGTCTGAACGGCGTCTGCATGCTGTTCGGTTACCTGTTGACCAATACGGCCCAGATTTTTGCCGATGTGCGCACCTTCTGGAGTCCGGATGCGGTCAAGCGCGTGACCGGGATGAAGTTGACAGGTCCGGCGGCCAACGGGTTGATCCATTTGATCAATTCCGGCGCGGCGACCCTCGACGGGAGCGGCGAGCAGTCCATTAACGGAAAGCCTGCCATGAAGCCTTTCTGGGATATCACTGAGGCGGAAGCGCAGAAGTGTCTGAAGGCCACAACCTGGCCGCAGGCGGTATATGAATATTTCCGCGGCGGTGGTTTCTCGTCGTGCTACCTGTCTCGTGGCGGTATGCCGATGACCATGATGCGCGTCAGCCTGGTCAAGGGCCTGGGTCCGATTCTCCAGATTGCGGAAGGCTGGTCCGTGGATATTCCCGGGAAGGTTCACAAGACCCTCAGCGAGCGTACCAACCAGACGTGGCCGACCACGTGGTTTGCGCCGAAGCTGACGGGCAAGGGTGCCTTCAAGGATGTCTATAGCGTGATGAACAACTGGAGCGCCAACCATGGTGCGATCAGTTACGGGCATGTGGGCGCGGATCTGATTTCGCTGGCCGCGATGCTGCGCATTCCGGTGGCCATGCATAATGTCGAAGAGGACAGTGTCTTCCGTCCCAGCACCTGGGGCTTGTTCGGCGAGCAGGATGCACAGGGTGCGGATTACCGGGCCTGCAAGAACTTCGGCCCGCTGTACGGCTGAGTTTCCTCAAAGCGAAGGAATGAAAAAGGGCTGCCGAAAGGCAGCCCTTTTTTATTGTGGATTTCCTTGAATCCTGAACCCTTTTCCCGGATCCACTATCCCAAAATTACCCGAATCACATCCGCCGCGCCGAAGTCAGGCTTGCCCTGTTGGCAGAACTGGCCGGCATGGACGTAGTCATCGCCGAGCGTGATGACGGGGGGTTCATGGGTTCCATTGCTCAGGCTCTGGGGATATCCCACATCGGCGACCAGCCCGTTGCACAGGCATTTTCGGTTGAGGGTGTCCTCGGCTTTTCCACCCTTGGCGACATAGGAGGTCACGGGTTCAGCGGGGCACCGGTATCCGATGGTTCCGTCTTCCTTGCGGTAGACTTCCCGGAGAAAGCCCAGGTCGCACCGACGTTGACGCTTGGCATAGACATCCGGCTCGGAGAGTGTTCCCTCAAGCTTGGCCACCTTGAAGGGGAAGCCGGTGGGCGAAGCGAGGGGATCGGTGAAGATTTCGGCCTTGCCGTCGAGCGCCTTGTGAACCAGGGCGCGCCGATATTCCGTTGTCATGCCCGATTCCTCACAGAGGGCGAACGCCGAGCCCACCTGAATTCCGGTGGCCCCCTCGGTCAGGGCCTTGCGGAGTCCCTCGGCGGAGCCATAGGCTCCCGCCAGCCAGAAGGGCACATTCATGGCCCGGAAGGCTTCCAGGTTGACAACATCGCGCGGGCCATAGATGGGTTCGCCGGTCGCGGAGAGTTGAAGTTTGCCGCGGGGCGGGGCGTTGTGACCGCCTGCCAGGGGGCCTTCGATGATAAATCCCTGGATCGAGCCGGTTGCCCGGCGCAACAGCATGGTCGCCAGGGTATCGGATGAGACGATCGGCAGAAACGCGGGACGCTCAAGGGGATTCAGCGCCAGGTCGTCTTCCATGAAATCGCGGGGATTGAAGACCATCCGGTAACTCTCTGCGCCCTTCAGGCCGGCCACATGGATGGGGTAGGAGACGCTTTCGTGACGAACCAGGGTGTCCAGGATGCCGGGCACCTCCAGGGGGATTCCCGCGCCCATGACCACGACACTGACTCCTGCCAGCATGGCCCCGTATATGGAGGGAAGATGCGGGAGCTGGATTTTTTCGAGATAGTTGATGCCGACCGGATTGGAATGTCCTTCCCGCGCCAGAAAGACTTCAACGAAATTGGCCGCGATGCACATTTCCTGCGGAGCGCGATTTCCTTCAACCGTATGGAACCCGCTGCTTTTGTAGGTGGCGGAATCCGCCTTTCCGCCGGGAATGAAATACGTGTCCAGAATACGCTGAACCATTTTCGGGAAGGGGAAATGACTGAGTGCCCTGCGCATATGGCCATCGGGATCGCCATCCTGAAGCCGACGGATCAGGATATGGTCGAGCCCGGTTCCCGAAACGAGCCCCAATTGTCCGATTCGTGAAACGGTTTGAGCCAGCCGCCAATTCGACACGCCGGTACCCATTCCACCCTGAATGATTTTTTGAACAACCGCTTTCATCCGTCTCATAATGCACATTTCAGGGGATAATTGCCACAAAGAATCATCACGACACGAAAAATGATGGGCGGTGTCGGCCAGAACAGGTTGACGGACTGATGATGCCTGATTAGTCTTCGTCGTGTTGTGAGGGGATACTGATGAGGAGCGTTTCACGTGCAAAATATTGACCTCATCCTGACCTTGACGGGTGGGCTGGCCGCCGCCCTCGTGTTGGGATATCTCATGAACCGGCTGAAGGTCTCCGCGATTGCGGGGTACCTGATTGCCGGAATCGTCGTCGGTCCGCATACTCCGGGATTTATTGCCAACCGGGAGCTGGCTTCGCAAATGGCGGACATTGGAATTATCCTCCTGATGTTCGGGGTTGGTCTTCAATTCAACTTCAAGAAGCTTGCGGGAGTGACGCGCCTGGTGGTGCCTGGAGCCCTTCTTCAAAGCCTGATCACCACTGTGTTGGGAACCCTGGTTGCCCTGGCCTTTGGCCTGGGCCTGAGGGCGGGCGTGGTCTATGGGTTGGCCTTGTCGGTGGCGAGCACGGTGGCGATGATCCGCGTATTTTCCGATGCCCGCCGCCTGCATACTCCGGCGGGGAACCGGGCCACCGGGTGGCTTGTCATGGAGGATCTCTTCATGGTTTTTGTTCTGATCCTTCTTCCCGCTGTGCTTGGCGAGGGGCAGCATACGGCCGTTGACCTGATTCGTGTGACCGGGTTTGCCATCTTGAAAATTGGGGCGGTCATTGCGGCCGCCTTTCTGCTCGGGGGGCGCGTCATCCCGTGGATTCTCCGGCATGTTGCCGCGACGCGATCGCGTGAACTGTTCACCTTGACCATCCTGGTGACTGCGCTTGGAATCGCGGTGGGGGCCTCGGTGTTGTTCGGCATTTCCATGGCGCTGGGCGCCCTGATGGCCGGGATGGTGGTCGGCCGATCGGATTTCAGTTTGCGGGCGGCAACCGAGGCGTTGCCCATGCGCGATGCCTTTTCCGTCCTGTTCTTTGTTTCGGTCGGGATGCTGTTCGAGCCGGCCCGTCTGTTTGATACGCCGGCCTTTGGACTCGCCACTCTGGCGTTGGTTCTCTTCGGAAAACCTATTGTGGCAGGGATTCTGATGATAATCCTGGGATGCCCCACCCGGAACGCGCTGACCCTTTCCCTTGCTCTCGCCCAGATCGGAGAATTTTCATTTATCCTTGCGGGCGTTGGCAGCAGGCTGGGGTTGCTCGACACCGGTACCGGAAACCTGCTGGTCGTGGCTTCCATCCTGTCCCTTATTCTCAATCCATTTCTCCTGCGACTGGCCGATCCGGTTGAGGCGTGGCTGGCCCGTCATCCGCGCCTCTGGCGCGGGCTTAACCGGATTGACGGATCCGTTCAGGAGGCGGAGCGCGACAGTGATGCCGGGAGCGGGACTGCGGATCGGCGCCGGGCCGTTCTGGTGGGGTACGGGCCGGTTGGCCGGACACTGGCCGACCTGTTGCGCGAGCATGCCATCGAGACGACGGTTATCGAAATGAATCACGACACCATTCAGCGCCTGAAGGCGCGATCCATCACGGTGGTGTACGGGGATGCCAGCCACGCCGAGGTTTTGAAGGCCGCCGGGACTCATCAGGCCGGTACCCTGATTCTCAGTGCGCCGGGTATTCCCACCGCGGCGGAGATCATCAGGCAGGCTCGTGCCATGAATCCCGAAGTTCGCATTCTGGTCAATACGAGCTACCTCAGCGAGTGCTCCGTTCTCGAAACGGCCGGGGCGGATGAAGTTTTTTCCGGCGAGGCGGAGGTGGCTTCGGCGATGTGCCTTTCAGTGCTTCGCCGTCTGGGCGCGAATCCCGATGAACTCCACCGCGTTGGCGACCGTGTCCGCGCGACCTTGGATACTTCTTGCGCGAAGTGAAGGGGGCGATAGAATGACCGATAGATTTTTGTAAAAATGAACAAGGAGCCTGTCATGCATAACTCTCTGAGGCGTCTGGTGGTTTTGGGAATGGTGTCGGGAATGGGATTGGCCGCCCTGGCGGCGGAGACTCTGGCCCCTGCCAATGGGACGGAGCCGGCCGTGGCTTCTCCGGCAAAAAGTCCCGCCTTATCCAAGCAACGGTATGATCTCATTCTGGCCAATCTCGATGCGGGGGGCGACCTTCTTGTTGTCGCTAATATGGAGGGTTGGATCCAGGACGCGGTTCAGAGCCTGGTCAAGCCCATCACCCTCATGGGCGGAAATGAGCCCGAATTCAGGTCGGTGATCGAGTGTCTCGGCAAACTTCCCGGCTTCCTGAACAAGAACGGATTCTACGGGTTGCAGGGGTTCGGGCTGAGCATGGTGCCGCGGACGGATGGCCTGAATGACATCAAGTGTTTTGTGGCCCGCGACCCGGCGGTGACCTGGACTCCGCTCTGGCTCGCGATGGTCGGCGGGAAACCCAGAACTCTGGCCTGTACGGATTTTCTTCCGGCGGATACGGAACTCGCCCAGACGGGCACCGGTGAATGTGGCGCCTTGTGGAAAATGATCCGATCGGGCGTGGCGGAACTCGGGACTCCGGTGTTTGCCGTCAGCTTCAACAGCCAGATTTCGGCGCTTGCCACCAATTGGGGCGTCAATCTCGACAAGGTGTTTGAATCCATGGCCGGGGAAGGGTTCTTCTCCATCCAGTTCTCCAGGACAAAAACCATGGCCTTGCCCGGCGCCGATGCCGGGGCTCCCGTGAGCATGCCTGAACCCGCCTTCCTGATGGGCACGGCGGTCAAGGATAATGCGCTGGTGGAGGCCCTTGAAGCGGCGATCAAGAAGAGCGGAATGCTTTCCGTGACGAATTGGGGAGATGGCGTCAAAGTTGTTAAGTTGCCGGTTCCGATTCCCTTCCCGTTCCAGCCTGCGTACACGGTTCATCAGGGATTTTTCCTGTTCGGATCCACGCCCGATGTGGTGGCGGCGGGGATCAAGGCCTTCCAGGGCAAGACCGGCCTGGCCTCCGCGCCTGAGTTCAAGAAGGCGTTCAAGGGATTGCCAATGGTCAACAACGGGCTGGCCTACATGAGTCCGCGTTTCATGAACACCGTCATGGAGGTTCAGAAGGCGATCATTTCACGCGATCCGGCCCAGGGGGTCAAGATGGCGGGACTGATGGACCAGATGATGGGCTGCAAAAAAGATATGAGCGTCTCGAAAGTGTTCCTGAACAAGCGTAACGGGCTCGCGGTGGAGGGGATATCGTCGGCCGGGGCGAAGGAGATGGCGGCCAGCGTGATGATTGCCCCGGTCGGGCTTCTGGCGGGAATTGCCATTCCGAGTTTCGTGAAGGCGCGGAGCACCTCGCAGTCGAATGCCTGTATCAACAATCTTCGGATGCTCGAGGCGGCCAAGGAGCAGTGGGCTCTGGAAAACAAGAAGGCGGAAGGGGATGCCGTGATGGCGCCCGGCATCCTCAAGTATCTGGGCACAGGGCGGATGCCCATTTGCCCGCAAGGCGGCCGATACACCCTGAACGTCATCGGAAAAAATGCCCGGTGCTCCATTCCCGGTCATCAGTTGCGGGAGTAGGGGTTTGCCGGCGCGGGTGGCGGCGGGCGGATTGGGGGCCATGTCCAGGTTACCGAAAAAAGTCAGTGTCCATGACAGGATGCAGTCCCGCTATGTTTACTGGCTGACGGAACCCGTTGGACAGCGGTTTCATCCGAAATTCGATCCCGAGCTGACGCCGAAACAGATGCTGGAGCTGGGTGTGTTTGGCGGGAAGTATATGACGGATTGCCGCGATGAATTCCCGAAATCGTGGTTTGCCCGGGCTAAGCTGAGTCCCGTCGTCCGGGATCCCCAGCTGAACTACTTTAAGGTGAATGCCTCCAAGCCGTTATCCTACTGGCGCGAGAAAGATTGGATCTGGCCGGACGACCCGCGCGGCTGGTTTCAATGGTATTGCCGGTACTATATGGGGCGACGTTGTCCCGATGATGAGCGGCAGATCAAGCGCTGGGCGGCGATGACCCGCCATGTTGCCCAGCTGAAGAAGGCCTGTTCCGCAGGCGACCTCACCTGCCGCCGCCGGCAGCGCCAGGCTTTGCTGCACTGGGCCTACGACAGCCGGACGCTTTGAGGGCGGCGCGGGGAGTTTCCTCGTTGTTTCAAGGACTCTCTATTTTCTGGTGCGGCCCAGGGCATCGGCCATGAGCATCGAATGAAGCACCTTTTCCGGGGTGATGTCGCCCGCCTCATGGTGGATCGACTGTCCCGGGGCGCACGCCTTTTCGGCCGCCTTCATCAGCAAGAGCCTGTCAGGATGGTGAAGGCCTATTTCGGCAAAGGTTGTCGGCAGGCCCACCGTTTCGCAGAATGAATACACCTGTTCCACTTCATCGGGCAGGGCGTCGGTGAGGTGGAGTCCAGCCAGGACTCCGAAGGCCACCTTTTCCCCGTGATAATAGGCGTGCGTCTCCTGGAGCGCGGTGAGTCCGTTGTGGATGGCATGCGCTGCGGCCAGACCACTGCTCTCAAATCCGATGCCGCTCAGCAGGATATTGGCCTCGACAATATGATCGAAGGCCGGAGTCACAATCTGAGCCTCGTTGGCAATTTTGGCGGAAAGTCCGTGATTCAAGAGCGTATCATAGCAGAGTTTGGCGAGGTGGAGTCCGGTCATGAGGCTCAGGCCGCCGCATTCGTTGAGGGATTGGGTTCGCTCGCATGATCGGGCTTCGAACCAGGTGGCCAGAGCGTCGCCCATTCCGGATACCAGAAAGCGGGGTGGCGCATGAGTAATGATCGTCGTATCCACGA
>CAIZMS010000270.1 GCA_903934155.1 uncultured bacterium
CCGCGATCTCGCCACGCTGTACGGCGTTGAGCCGATAGCCCTTAAGCTGGCTGTAAAGAGGAACCATAAGCGAGTCCCCGAGGATTTCATGTTTGTTCTGGATCAGCAGGAGTTCGAAAAATGGAGGTCACAAAATGTGACCTCCATTTCAGACCGCATGGGGTTGCGCCATGCCCCGATGGCTTTTACGGAACAGGGCGTGGCTATGCTTTCCGGCCTTCTCAAAAGTGACCGAGCCATCGCGGTTAATATTGCCATCATGCGCACGTTTGTTGAGTTTCGTCGGATGCTTGAGACGAGCGACGCGCTGGGGCGAAAGATAGCTGAGCTTGAAAAGAAGTTCGACCAGCAGTTCCAGACGGTATTCACGGTGCTAAATGAGCTTATGACCCCGCCAGATTCGCCGCGGAAATCCATCGGGTTTCATCCGTAGATAGGACGGCGCATCATTTTGGAATATGATCCGGACGCGATCGAACCGAGCTTTCCGTCTTTTCCGTTGTAGGCCTTCCTTTCCCGACTCGAAGAGGTCGGGAAGCTTGGGGGATCCAGACGACGCAGGCTCCCCGCTGGCGCGGAATGGAAAACCGTCACGCTGGCCCCGGTTGATTTTCGCGATTGCGAAGGGAAAGTCCTGCCGGACTGGAAAGGCTTGAAGGAATTACGGCTCGGCGCCCAGGAAATGCTTCGTACGCGAAGAGAAGGGGCGAAGGCGGTGTCTCTCGGGGCGCCTGGAAGGGGGCCGCTCCGGAATTCAGAAATCTGCGCTGGGAAGATGGCGCAAATGAAGTTAATCTGACGGCGGTTAAATTATAAAAAGGGGAAGATTCAGGATGAACGTGCGAAAAGGGTTGTTTGTCGCGGCATGGACGCTAGCTATGACTGTCATGGCGCCATCCGTTCTGCAAGGCGTTGAAACGATGGATAAGATGTGGGGCGCGTCGACGCCGAAAACGCAGGCCACGGACACGAGCCGGGGGTCCCATTTCCGGCGGGGGCACTACGGGTTATTCATGCATTGGGGGCTCTATTCGCAACTGGCCGGACAGTGGAAGGGGAAGACCTATTACGGCATCGGCGAGTGGATTATGAATCCGGCCATGGCGGGGATCCCGGTCGCGGACTACACGGAGATCGCCAAGACCTTCAATCCTGATCAGTTTAATGCCAAGGCCATCGTCCAAATGGCCAAGGATGCGGGGATGACCTATGTCATCATCACCAGCAAACATCATGAGGGTTTCGCGATGTTTAAGTCGGCACATCCCTTCAATATCGTGGACGCCTCGCCTTTCGCGCGTGACCCGATGAAGGAACTGGCCGCGGCCTGCCGGGAGGCGGGGCTCGGGTTCGGGTTCTACTACTCGCACAACCAGGACTGGACCGCGCCGGGCGGGGCGGGCGGGCCGAAGACGAATCCTGACGGCAGTCCGGCAACCTTCGGGCAGTATTTTCGGGAAAAGTGTTATCCTCAAGTAAAGGAGATCTGCACGCAGTATGGCCCCTTGGAGGTGGTCTGGTTCGACACCCCCGGCGATATGCCGAAGGAGCACGTTGTTGAACTGCATAATCTGGTGCGCGCCACGCAGCCGAAGGCGCTGCTGGGGAGCCGGATCGGCTACGGGTTGGGCGACTACGAAACGCTGGGCGACATGGAAGTGCCGGCCGAGAAGGTCGGCGGGTTGTGGGAAAGCTGCGACACGAGCAACGATTCCTGGGCCTATGCGTGGTATGACACGAACTGGAAGGAGCCCCGGGAAATCCTCAAGCGGCTGGTAGCCACCGTGGCGCGGGGCGGGAATTATCTCTTGAATGTCGGTCCCGATGGCAAAGGCGCCATTCCCGGCCAATGCCAGAAGTTCATGAAGGAGGCGGGATGCTGGATTAAGGCCAATCCGGGCGTTATCACTGGCGCCGGCCCTTCGCCGTGGAACCACGCCATGCCGTGGGGCGATGTGACGATGCAGGGCGACAAGACGTTGCATCTGGTTGTTTTCGATCCGCCCCGCGATGGGATCATTTATCTTCCTGGGTTGACCACCCGGGTCAAATCAGCCACATGGATTTCTGGAGCCGGGACGTCCTCGTCCCGTAATCTTGACCCCTCTGGTGCAATCATGCCGGAAGTGTTTGGGTCGGGGTATCGGCTGAAGCTGCCCGCGGAAGCCGCCGTAGGTCTGGCAAGCGTGATCCGGGTTGAGCTTGCGGGCAAGCCTGAGGTTGACACGATACTGGCGCTCCATCCGAACCTTCCGAACACCCTGCTGGCCCATTTTGCGGAGGCCACGGGCGCGGAAAAGAAGAAAGTGAGCTGGATGGAGAAGTTCGGCGAATGGAAACATGCCAACCAGATATCCCATTGGGCCCAGGATGGCCGCGCCAGGTGGACGGTCAATGTGTTGGAACCGGGTGCTTATAAAGTATCACTGAAATATCGGGGGAAAGGCCGGGCTATTTGGAAGATCATCACCGATGAGGGCGCGGTGATCCAAAACCAGCAGGCGGCGACCTCGCAATACCAGGCCTATCCCATGGGTGTGTTTGAAATCAGGAAAGCCGGCGCCCGTAAGATTGATGTGGCTCTTGTGGACGGTGATCGCGATGATTCCAGTCTGGAGAGTATGGTTATGACCCGTGTACAGTGAAGGCATGCGCATTTTTGCCGATAACGTGAAATTTGGAGTGCGGCGGCTTGACGCCGCTTTTGAACGGCGCGGCTTGACGCGCCTGTGTCCCTGGGTTGTGGCCCGTCAAGTCCTTCGACATGGCTCAGGACTGGCCGGACCACGACAAAGCGGCGTCAAGCCACCGCACTCCAAACGAGTTTTCTCAAGTCTGCTTATCAGTTGCCTGATTGCCGCGTCATGCGTTTGTGCAAGTCCAGATGAGAATCTCCCATTACGCGAAAGCGCTTACGCCCACTCCTGCTGGCTGAATGGGTTGCGGAAAAACAAGTCGGACACGAGTCCGACGCTGTTTGCCATTGAGACAAGCCATTATGGGTTTACCCTGGATCTCGCGGATTTCGGAAAGGCCGGATTCGCAGTGCGGGGCGGTAAGGTCGCCGGTTATGCGGAAAGCCTCGCTACGGGGACGGAGTGGCTGTGCGGGTTGCCCTCCGCTGGATTAACCCTTGAGCTTGAGGTAGACGGCAAGAACTATCGGGCTCGGAGCTGCAAGGCCGGTATCGTAACGGGAAAAGACCGTTTCAAGTCCGTCCGGCTGTGGGAATCGGGCCGTTTCGTCCAGCATTACGAGTTTCTCGACCTGGATTTACGGGACACCGCAGGCACCCCATTACCCTGCAAGGCCTCGCTTGACCTGTTCGCCTGGCCCGGCTCCTTGACGCTGACCAGCAGGCTTTCGCCCGTGGGAACGAACGCATGGCGCAACGCAAAGGTCCGCCTCGGCCTCAAAGGCAAGGATATCAACTGCGTGACAGAGAAGGCCTTCGAGGGTGACTGGAACGTGGATGAGGTCAGGGAACTGACTGTCAACCACCGGCCAAGGATGGCCGGCTCCAATTCGGCCCAAGCAAGCCCTGGAGCCGGCGGTCCCCCGCCGGTAGCGGCCTCGTCGGTCCATGTTTCCTACGAGCAGACGCAGAATTTCCCCGTCGTGTTCGATCTGCAAAAGAATTGCCTCGTGTCCCGGGTGTCAAAGCTCAACCGGACTTTCAAAACAGGAAATACCGATATCCG
>CAIZMS010000271.1 GCA_903934155.1 uncultured bacterium
CTCTTGGAGTTCTTATCCATAGACGGGATTGTTGTCCCGGTCGTGCCGATTTCCAAGTTATTTTTCATTCATTGGGCAATTCTCTATCCATTTGCTCCCGGCAGGACATTTCCCCCACCCCGACGAAATAATGGTCAAACCCAATAGGAGACCATCACCATGACCTGGACCCAACAACCCAAAATTGACCGACCTCCTCGCCCCACTCCGATGAGACCATCGAGGATCCATCCGCCCAAGCCCCCGGAGGCTAAAAGACCGCCCAAGCCGCCGGACACGCCCGACTACGCCTGGCGTTGGAAGAAGTAGGCTTTTTACTCGAAAAAAAAGCCTGCCGATGACCAGCTACATCATTCGCTCGATGGACGCCCTCTTGGCGGAATATGCCTTGCCCAGGCCGATGGCGATCGCCCCGTCGCACAACTCCTGCGCCTTCTCGAACTCCCCTTCGTCGATCGCCAGGGCGATCCCCCGCTCGAAATGGCGAATTGAAGGGCAGTACGTGCGAAAAGATTGAAGCATTTCCGCCTGCGCCACGGGCAGGTATTCCGATGCCCTCTCCACGGCTGAACGGCAGGTTTCCAGGTCACCTGACTGGAAGGCATCCTCGGAAAGCAGGTCGTAGAGGAAAAACTTCACCGCATTGGGGATTGAATTATGCCGCTCGACGATGGTCAGCAGGTACTTCTTCCCCTTCTCGGCCCCGCCGTAGAGAGCCTCATTGTGACCGTGAATCAGGTCATCAAGAATTTCTGTCGGGGTTTTACGGGTCGGAGCAATACGGTCAGCCATGAAAACAGAGTGCCAAAGGGAAGTCGGAACCGCAAGCCTGTGGTATCCTGTGATACCGATCAGTTCATTTCCACAGTCCCGTACTCCATGTAGTCCTTGAGATAGCCCTCCCATGAGAATCCCGATTTCTCCTGTAGACCTGTAATCTCTTGGAGCCAAGCCCCCGCCTTCCGTTGCCGGGAGACCACCTGCAACGCCTCCTGCTTGTCGTCATCCGGGGGATTTGAGGCATAATCAGTCATGGCATTAAACAGGTCGTAGGCGTTGGCATCGCCTCCCCTGAAATATTTCCCTATCAACGGGGCAACCCTGTTCCTGAAGTCCACCAACATCCAGATAGCCTTTTGACGGGCGTTTTTGTCCTTCGTCGCTATATCGAATCTCTTCCCCATGCCCCGGCAGAAGATCGGGAATGCGTGTTCACCTGCCACAGAAATCCCCCTTACATTTTCCATGTAGGACGAGAATTTCTTCTCCAGCTCTCTCATCCGGCCAGCCTTCATATCAAAGCGAATCTCCTCACTGAAGGATTCCCGGGTATGGGGGAACTGAAAGGATACAGTTTCGGACTCGAAAACCATCCCGTTGTCACAGACCTTCCGGCAGAAGCCGACAAGAAACTTCAGGGATCGGGACCGGTTGTAACTGTTGACGATCCGCAGGAAGGGCAAATAGACCTCCTGCTCCCAGATATTGACCTCGTAGCCCTCATGAATCATGTCAATGTAGCAGTAGGAGCCGGTGGCGGGTGCGACAACGTTGAAAATCTTGATCTTGCCGGGGTCCACCTTCTCAAAGAGAGTCCCGACGCACCGCCGCCCATATTCGATGGCTTGCGTGTGGGTGATGAGGCGGTAGTCGTTGCTGACCACGGCGATTGGGGTTCCTGATCTCCCGTCCACCACCGCCTTGTGGCCGGGGAACCTCCTCATGGTTGGGGCCTTTCCTCCGCTTGGGGAGATGTCCACAAAGACATCTTTCAGTTC
>CAIZMS010000272.1 GCA_903934155.1 uncultured bacterium
CAGTTTGACTGGGCCTTGTACAACTCGGAATGCGCCAAAAGAAAATCACGATGCTGTCGAGGCGCCTTCGCCTCGAATTCCCTCAACTTGGCATGCCCCTCATCCCAGCGCCCCAATTCCCCCAAAACCCGTCCCCACAATAATTGCAGCCTTAAATCCAGCTTCTTCCCGGCTTCCATCTTCACCAAGGCATCGAGACACAGCTTCAATCGCTTCTGATATCCTTCCCGGGTGATAATCCCGCCTAACTCATCCGCCAACGGAATCGCTTCCCACAACTCCTTCCAGGGTGATTTCCGGCTCGCGAACTGGAGGAAGGGCTTGATATCCACCACATCCCGACTGGATCCTGCCACGCCGATCATGTCGTGCTGGAAAAGGAACCATTTCCGCCCATATTCGGCGGGGGCAATCAATAACATCGGATCATCCGGCGCCAAGGTTTCCAATCGCCGATAGGCCACCCATCCGAGATCGGGTCGCCCGATGACAAAGGCACCATCCATCGCCAGCGTTAATTCAACAGGCCTCAACTGCTTTACATTGGTCAGGAAAATGGCCTCAAAGCGCCCCACCCACTCGGGAATCGACCATTCACGCGTCACACGGATCACGGAGTTCAGAAAAATCGGATTGGTCTCGCGCCCCTTCATGGCCCGTCGTAAAACATTAGCGGCAGCCGAAGTATTATTGATTCTCAACCAGGCCTCCGCCGCAATCACCCCCTGAAGCGGGGTTGCATAAGGCAATTCTGAATCGGACAGACGGATAGATTCCCAGAGATCCCGGGACGCCATATAGGGAAACAAATTCCGAATGGCCTCCTGCGTTCCTACTCCGCGCGCCGCCTTGACGGCATAAGGCCCGACTTCAGCAGGCTTGTCCAGGTAGGCATTGAATTCGGCAAGAATCAGGGCCACCCCGGGCAGACTTCGCGCCTCCTCGGGAAACGCAGCAACCACCTCAGCCACCTCCTGAATCCGCTTCAGCTCCAACAAGGCACGAGCTTCCAGAACTCGCTCCATCAGACTCCTTGCCTGACTGGGTTTGCGACGAATGATTCGTAGCCCCTCCTCCGGTTTTCCCTGACCCATCTTGATCCGGGCCATGTCCACCCTGAGTTCGTCATCGTCCGGCTCCATCGTTAGAGCCGCCTGAACCGCACGCTGGGCATTTTCAAAATCCCCGGTCGTGATCAAGCCCTGCGCCACGCTTCGAATCATCTCAACCCGATGATGTGGCCGCAATCGATATCCAGCGGCCAGCCCCAGAATAGCCGTCACGAGCACAAGCGTAACCGGCTTCCACCATTGAAAAATAATCCGCCAGACAGTGGGCCACCGGAGAATCTTCTCGTCATCCTCCCCCACCAGATCGTTGACCTCCTCCAAATTCCGGATCCGTTCCCGGGCCTGAATCCATTGGCGGATGAGTATGGCATCCAGATGAATGAGGGCCACCGCCAGAAGCAGGAACACACCCATCGTGTCATGCAGGATCTTTTCATTCCAATCGGCGGGCTTATCCATTCCGATCCAGACGATCCCGGCGATCCGGAGAACATTCAGCATCACCACCTGAACCATGCCGAGCCCAAGCAGACCGATCATTGACCCGAACCGAAACCGCATCAACAACCCGACGCCCACCCCGCAAAACAGAACCGTAATCGCCGTCTTCATCCCGCTGCACGCCTCGGGAACCCCGAATACCCGGGCCCCCGTTCGCAGGACAAACCCATCTCCCCAGACCCGCACATTGAAGATCTGCAGCAGTCCCTCGCTCATCTTCACCGAAAGCCATTGTAGCCCCATTTGAAGCGGCCCGAAAAGTTGACTAGGCAGGGGATGAATCCAATACACCAGGGCCAGGGCAAAAATCAGATCCTTCCCATAGCGGCGGGGCAACGCCCAGGCCAGTGCGGCATAAAGAACCATCAGGATTCCCAACCACTCAAACTGGTGAACGGGAATAATCAGGCCAACCAGGGAAAAAACCATCCCCGCCGCCCCAAGCCCCCCGAGCGCCCACCCCGGCAACTTGAAGCCTTCCCCTGCGGGCTTGGCCCTGAAAATCAAGGCGGTTGCAAACAGGGATCCCAGAAAAAAAGTCAGGACGCCATTCTGCCCGTCAGCCAACCGGGGAAGATTGGCCCATACCCAGGAGGCCATCAGCACCAGGGCTGAAAAAAACACCACCCGATGCCGGGCTGTCATGGTTTTCGGATGCTCAGAAGTCATAATAATAGCCCAAGGTCATTCCAACCGTATCCCGGGTTCCAGCAAGCTGGGCATTGCTGCTGATCCGCTCCAAATGCTCGACATAGGTGTACAACTTCAAGCGTTTCGTCAGGGACTCGATCAGCCCCACCGTGGTGGCCCAAGTATCATAATCATTACTCAGGAACAGATTTCCCTCCCCGATTTGCCCCGGCAAAAATCTCCCGTTCGTGCGGATGACATAGGCCGAGGTCATGGTCAACATCAGATCTTTGGCAAGCGGCCGTGAAGCGGCAATCTGATTCATCCAGTCCGTATACGGATTCGAGGCCACCAGTTTCGGGGTTACATTTTCATATGACGAAGAAAACCCGATCGCCCAGGATTCGGGATCCGCCCACTGGATCTGGTAGTGAATGGCATCCACCAGCTCAAACCCAGCCATGAACCCGGCCCGCTGGGAACGCGCATACGAAATCCCATGACTCGCAGAGTCGGACAACCGGGTCTGAAACCCACAGCCGCCGATGACCTCATTGGAAACCCCGTTCGTCTCATAAGCCCCCGCCCCGCTCAAGTCCGCCATACTGTATCCCAGCGAAAAGTTGATCACGCTGTTTTCAGTGATATCGGAGTTCATGAACCCCACATAATCCTGCTGGAATTCGCTGCCGCGTTTTTTGAGATAATCCCGCCAGTAATAATCCGCCCGCGCGCCCACAGCCGTCAGGGGGTTGATTTGCTGCCGGTATTCCAGCATCTGGCGGTAGACAACACTCCGACTGATGTCATAACTGTTATCCTGTGGAAGCGTGTCAATCCGATTGAAGGTATACCCCATGCTTTTATCCGGAGCCAGTTGCCAGTCCAAATCCATGCCCGCCAAATTCTGAAAAACAGGGTAGCGCTGCCCGCTCAGGTTTTCCGTGTACCCACGGGGATCCACATAATCCGTACGGTAGGACGGTTGGTCATAAAGGCGCCCCCGGACATAGGGGGTCAATTCAAAATCCGTTGAAAAATTTGCGGAAAACCCAGACTGCTGTCGGTCGCCATAGGAATACGCCTGCACATTCCGTCCGTTAAACCCACCCATCCAGGCATCCCTTGAGGCCCCGATTGTAAAGGACCCCATTTCGGCATAGACCCCGGGGGCCACATCAAAGGTGTTGTCCTCGGACCCAATCGGGAAACAGCGGTAGGTCAGGGCAAAGGAAACTTCCACACTCAGCGACTTGCTTAGGATCAGGTAATTCTGAGCCGTCAACTGGGAGACCAGCGGATAATCCAGTCCGTCCTTCAAAATCCGCCCGTATTGCTGGTTTCGACTGGAAGAAGAACTCACCGGAACCATCCCCAGGCTCGTCGCACCCGATCCCGCCCCGGATCCTCCCCCGTATAAATAATCCATCCCTTCCCCGCTACTCTTGATATAGCGGATTCCAACGGATTGAAACATCGCCAGATCCGAGTAGAAGGGACCCACCATGATGTTGGCATTATCAGGAATGGAACCCAGTTGATAGGAATCAAAACGAGCCACCTGGGCGCGGGCAGCCCCCGCTCCAACCCACATCACCATCATCAGGAACGCGGCCCCATATTTCGCTTTGCGCTTCAAATCCATGGAATGAGTTCCCCCTTTTTATGTAAAGCTCAATTCTTACTTCCCCTCTCTCATCGAAGCAAGCCGAATAGTAACGGACAACCTGTCCGGCGGGCCGGACAAAATGTCCGGAAAAATCTCCCGCCAAGAATCGATTTCCCTATTCATTCGGCCTTTCCCTGGGTTGTCCCGCAGCTTGGCATAACCCTTGCTAAAGGTTCTTTCACGATGAATGAGTCCCTGACATCATCTCGCACGCCCCGGCTTCTGACGGCCGTCCTCGTGTTGCTTTGCCTGGTGGTGCTCCTGCAACTCGGGCTGCTCCTCCAGCGCCATCTCCACCGCGCCCGTCCAGCCCCCGTGAAACCGCCTGCGGCCCCTGTCTGGAGCCCTGCCGATGAAATGGAATCCCTACACGCCCGGATCAACAGGATGTTCGACCAGACGTTCCGCTTCCCCTCTGCTGAACGGGTAGATCCACCCACCGCCCCCGGCGACAGCGCAGTGGCTTCATCGGAAGATCCCTTCACTCATATGCGCCGGATGCAACGCCAGATTGACGCCCTGTTCGCCGGCGCGATGAACGACCTGGGCAACCAGTCCCCCGGCTTCGACGAGGGTTGGACCCGCCTTGAGATCACACCGGGGTTCAGTATCCGGGACACCGGAAATTCCTATGTTATCACGGTCCACCTGCCCGGTGTGGATAAATCCGATATCCACATCAGCATGACGGATTCCGTCCTCGGCCTGATCGTGAACCAAACCACCCGGACGGCAACCCGGACGGCACAGGGAACCCTCATCCGGGAATCGCAACAAGCCCGCCGGTTCGAACGCCACCTTCGCCTTCCAGGCGCCACCGGGAATCAGGAGGACATCCAGGCTCTTTATGATCAGGATGTGTTACGAATCACCGTCCCCAGGACAGAACAGACGGACCCAGAACCCAAATCAATCCCGGTGCATGAAAAAAAACCATGACCTGTTGCACCGGACAGGACTTCAAGAAAGGAAACCACCATGCTGGAAGTAAAGGAACTGCATAAACAGTTCGGATCCATTCACGCCGTGAATGGAGTTTCGTTCAAGGTCGAACAAGGGGAAGTCCTCGGCTTCCTGGGGCCGAACGGGGCCGGAAAATCCACGACCATGCGGATGATCACGGGATTCCTCCCCCCCACCTCGGGCACAGCGGTCGTGAACGGCCATGATGTGATCACCGCACCCATCGCCGCCAAGAATCAAATCGGCTATCTCCCGGAGAACGCGCCGGTCTACAGCGACATGACCGTGGTGAACTTCCTCCGGTTTGCCGCTGAAATCCGGGGCTTCTCAGGCTCGGCTCGCCTGCGTTGCGTGGATGCCGCCATTGAAAAGGCCCATCTGGAAAAAGTCCGTAATCAAAGCATCAGCACCTTGTCCAAGGGCTATAGGCAACGCACCTGTTTTGCCCAGGCCATCCTGCATGACCCGCCCATCTTGATCATGGACGAGCCGACCGACGGCCTTGACCCGAACCAGAAGCACGTGGTGCGCGCCATGATTCGGGAAATGGCTCCCCGCAAGGTGATTATCATCTCCACTCATATTCTGGAGGAAGTCGAGGCTGTCTGCTCTCGGGCCATCATCATCGCCAACGGCAGGATCGTCGCCAATGGAACTCCCGCGGAATTAAAGACCCGCACCGATTCACACGGCACCCTGGAAGATGTCTTCCGGGCCCTGACCCTGGGCGATGAACCCCTTCGGAAAGTAAGCTAAAGGAGTAAGCCATGAATTTTATCCATAACACCAAAGCCATCTTCAAGCGTGAACTCAAAGCCTATTTCGAATCCCCGGTCGCCTATGTTTTTTTGGTCGTTTTCCTCATGCTGACGGCCTTCCTGACCTTTGCGGTCGGCCGGTTCTATGAAAGCGGACAGGCCGACCTCCGGGGCTTCTTCCTCTGGCATCCCTGGGTCTACATGATCCTGGTTCCCGCCGCCGCCATGCGATTGTGGGCCGAGGAGCGGCGTTCGGGAACCATCGAACTGCTCCTCACCCTGCCGGTGACCCTGACCGAGGCCATCTTGGGAAAATTCCTCGCCGCATGGGCGTTCCTGACACTGGCCCTGATCCTGACCTTCCCGGTTCTCCTGACGACATTGTATCTCGGAAACCCGGATATCGGCGTCGCGCTGGCCGGGTACTTCGGAAGCTTCCTGCTCGCAGGCGCTTATCTTTCGGTGGGCCTGCTGACATCAGCCATGACGCGTAACCAGGTGATCAGCTTCGTCATTTCCGTGGTCGTCTGCCTGTTCCTGCTTCTGGCCGGGTGGCCCCCGGTCACGGATCTTTTGATCCGGGTGACCCAGGATCACACCTCCCTCAACTGGCTGGTCACCGGCGTGGCCTCCCTCAGCTTCATGCCGCATTACGAATCCATCCAGCGTGGCGTCATCGCCCTGCGGGATCTGGCGTATTACGCCAGCGTCATCATCTTTATGTTATTCGCCACACATCTTGTTCTGGAAAACCGTAAAGCCGCATAATCCCCTATTTTACAATGAATAATCCGGAGAAACTTACTATGAAAACCACATTATCCCGAGTCTGGAAACTCAGCGGGGGCACCCTGGGACTGGTCATGGTTCTGGCCATCCTGGTCGCCGCCAACATTATCCTCAGCCAGTTCAGGCTTCGGCAGGATCTGACGGCTGAAAAATTATACACCCTGTCGGACGGCACCCGGGCTGTCCTGCAAAAAATGGATCGGACGGTTACGCTGATGTTCTTCTTTACCGGAAGCGCACCGGAAGTTCCCGCCCCCCTGAAAACCTTCGCCCAGCAGGTGGAGGATCTCCTGAAGGAATATGAACTCGCCAGCGGCGGC
>CAIZMS010000273.1 GCA_903934155.1 uncultured bacterium
CAACGCGTGACGAGCTCGGTTTCGCGGGCATCGCGCGGGTGGGCGGGATCCTGGACCCCGTAGCGTTTCAACAGGCCCTTGCCGCACAGTTCGATCAGGTAGTCCTTCTCGGACAACCCCGATGCCACCATGAATTTCGGGAAATGAAGCCCGCTGAAGTCGAACTCGAAATTGCAGCGCTCCGCAATGCGAAGGGTGTTGGTGATGGACTCGGGAATCTCGCGGAAGATCTGGGCCATTTCATCGCCACTCTTGAAATAGAATTCCGACGAGGGATATTTCATGCGCTTGGGATCGCTCAACACGGTCTGGGTCTGGAGACACAGCATCATCTCATGGGCATCGGCGTGTTCCCGCTTGAGATAATGGACATCGTTTGTCGCCACCAACCCCAACCCCATCTTCTTCGCCAGCGCCACCAGTCCCTTGTTCGCCCGGCGCTGTTCGGGCATCAGGTGGTCCTGGACCTCGAGGAAAAAATTATTCTTCCCGAAAATATCCGCATAGAGGCCGGCCAACCGGAGCGCACCCGCCTCGTCATCCTCCAGCAACCGGCCGGGCACCTCGCCCTTCAGGCAGGCCGACAACCCGATCAAGCCGCCGGAATACTTCGCGAGAATCTCATGATCAATCCGGGGTTTGTAATAAAACCCCTCAAGATGCGCCGCACTGATCAGGCGAACCAGGTTCTGATAGCCCAGTTCATTGGTGGCCAGAAGCACCAGATGATGGGCCTGTGATTTGGAGGCGTTTTCGGCCTTCCGGTCGAACCGGCTCCCGCCGGTGATATACGCCTCGCACCCGATGATCGGCTTGACCCCCTTGGCCCGGGCCGCCTCATAAAACGGAACCGCCCCGTACATCACCCCGTGGTCGGTAATGGCAATCGAAGGCATCCCCATATCCTGCGCCGCGCCCACCATATCCTTGATACGGCAGGCTCCGTCCAGCATGCTGTACTCGGAGTGAACGTGGAGATGAACGAAGGGAGTCATGGACTATACATCCATCGCCATGGCGACTTCCGGACAGGTGAAGGGGGAATCGTACTTGGCGCAGTTGATGCAGCCCATGTAGAGCTTGTGCATCAGGGACACCTTGGGCACCTCATGGAACCCCATTTTCGCAAAGAACCCCGGCGTAAAGGTCAGGCAGATGATCTGGGAGGGATTCAGGATCCGGATCCGCTCAATCGCGGCCTCAACCAGCAACCGCCCCACCCCGTGCTTCCGGAGTGATTTCTTCACCGACAGCGATTTCACCTCAACGGCGGGATGCCGGACATGCCCGATTTCAGGCAGAATGGACCAGGACACCGTGCCCACGACCGCGCCCTTCAACTCGCAGACAATAAACCGGTCAATGTTTTCGGCAATATCGGAAATGGGACGCGGCAACAGCTCTTTCGGATAGGCCTTGATCAGGCTGTAGATCCCCTCCGCATCGGTAAATCCTGCATTCCGGACAATGAATTTTGGTTTTCTTTTCACGCCCACCAGAATACCGCACCCCGCTTCCCTGCGCCAAGGAAAAGATATGATACCTGCCTTGACGTATTCCGGAGTGTCAATTTAAAGTCTAAACGGATAATCATCAAAATTGACTTTCTTTCACCGCTGTGTCATTTTTAAGTCACATTCAGATACATAAGCGAACGACTTAGAATCGACACAGGAGGCGACCATGTTCGTAGGGAGAGAACGCGAGATTGGACTTCTCCGAGAGTTCGGCCATCGACGCACCGCTGGCCTGGTGGTGTGCCGAGGCCGGCGCCGAATCGGCAAGAGTACTCTGATCGAGGAGTTTGGCAAAAAACGACGCTTTTTTGAATTCTACGGGCTGGCGCCCCGCGAAGGGCTCCAAAATGAGGATCAACTCAAGCACTTCGGCCAGCAGATGGGCACGGCATTCGGACTCCCTGCCATGCATTTCGAAAACTGGCATGAGGCCCTCGCCACCCTGGCAGGTCTCACGGCGAAAGGCGAAACCGTCATCCTGCTCGATGAAATCTCGTGGATGGCGTCGAAGGACAAGGATTTTGCCGGCACGCTGAAGGGCGTGTGGGATACCCGCTTTAAGAAGAACGACCGGCTGATCCTATTCCTGTGCGGATCGGTCACATCCTGGATCGACAGCAATATCCTCAATGACAAGGGCTTCATGGGTCGGGTGTCGCTCACCCTCACGGTGGAAGAACTCCCGCTGCACAGCACAAACGCCTTCTGGCAGAGAGGCAGCCACATTGCGGATGCGGAGAAATTACGCCTGCTCTGCGTAACCGGAGGTGTCCCCCGCTATCTGGAAGAGATACGCCCCGACCAGAGCGCGGAGCAGAACATCAAACGGATGTGTTTCTCGCCCGAGGGCCTGCTCTTCACGGAATTCGACAAGATTTTCAAGGATATCTTCGGCGCCCGTTCCGCCACGTTCAAGCGTATCGTGGAAGCCTTGGCAGGCGCCCCCATGGAACCGGGACAGCTCTGCCACTCCCTGAAGGTTAAGCCCACGGGCGGCCTTTCTGAAATGCTGGCAATTCTCGAAGCCTCCGGCATGGTTGCAAGGGATTATGCCTGGAACACCTCGGGACACAAGACCGCCCTCAGCAAATACAGAATCCGCGACAACTACCTGAGATTCTATTTGCGCTATATTGAACCCGTGAAAGAGAAAGTCGAACAGGGTCTCTTCCGGGACGTTCATCTTGAGACCCTCCCGAACTGGGACACGATCATGGGCTTCCAGTTCGAAAACCTCATTCTCAATAACCTTGACACCATAATCAGGAAACTCGACCTCTCCCCCGAAAGCATCGTCAGCGCCGCGCCTTACTTCCAACACCAGACCCTGCGGCACAAGGGATGTCAGATCGACCTCCTGATTCAGACAAAACACACGCTCTATGTGTGCGAGATCAAGTTCCAAAAGCGCATTGCCGCCTCCGTCCCGGATGAAGTCACCGAAAAAATCAAGGCGCTGCCCGTCCGAAATTCGTATTCCATCCGGCCGCTCCTCATCCATGAGGGCGAACTCGCCCCCAGCATCAGACGCTCGGATGTTTTCTGCCGCATGATAACGGGCGCCGACCTTCTGACAGGACCGTAGCCCTATGGCATCATTCGACAATGAATAAGCACATTCCCAAAGAAAGGATCATCCATTTGAAAACACAACCTGAATGTCTGGCCTGCATGTTCCGGCAGGCGTTGAATACCGCCCGGGTGGCTACGCCAGACCCCCGTGCCCATACCGAAGTCCTGCGCCGACTGGCACGGGTACTGCCTGCCCTGAACATGGCCCGGTCGCCCGCCACCAATTCCAAGCCGGTCTACGATATCGTTTATGAGGTCACCGGCGTACGGGATCCCTATGCCCGCTCAAAAAAGGAAACCAACCAGGCCGCACTGAACCTGCTTCCCGCGCTGGAAGCCTCGATCCACCACTCCCAGGATCCTCTGAAAAGTGCCCTCCATCTTGCCGCCGCCGGTAACATCATCGACCTGGGCATCGGCCATTCCTTCGATCTTAAAAAGGATGTGAGACGAATCATGAAACAGCCCTTTGCCATTGACCACACCGACCAATTCCGCAAGGAACTCCGCCGGGGTCGCACCCTCCTCTACCTGGCCGACAATTGCGGCGAAATCGTGTTCGACCGGGTTCTGGTGGAACAACTCCTGGCGGCTGGCATCAAGGTCACCGTGGCCGTCA
>CAIZMS010000274.1 GCA_903934155.1 uncultured bacterium
CGGGAGGAAATCGCCCGGCGTGAAGAATCACTGCAGAGCGCCCACCAGTTCCTCCAATCCGCCTTCGATGCCTTCCCCGCCACCATTGCAATCCTGAACGAGGCAGGCGAGATCATCTCCGTCAACGCCGAGGATGAGGCGATGGCACTCGCGCAGCCAAAGGTCTGAAACTTCACATCGGCAATCCGACCGTCAGCCCCGAGCTTGAACATCAACCTGAGGGCATCCCCGCAGGCGAGCGAGCCCACTTCGCCGACCCCATCAGGCTTCTCAATCACTCCGACATTCCGGGGATTCCGGAAATGATCCATCACTTTTCCCGTATAGTCCCACATAAGCCATCATCCTTTCCTGTTCCAGAAAGATATCGTGTTATAAGGAATAAGGTCAATGCCTAAATGATACAATTTCAGTATCATTTCTCCGGAATTTCAGCCAATTCCTTTGTAATTTTGAGATATTCCTTGCTGGCGGGATTTTGGAATTTCTTAAACGCCAACCGATAGTATCCGCGCGCCTCCTCATAGGCCTTTCGCGCCTCAGCGGGATCCCCTGCCGAAATCAGCAAGTCGCCAATGCGTTTGGCATTGAGCCCCAGGATCATGTCGCGAGTCACCTGGCACCCCGTCAGAGGATCCAGCTCATCCCGATTCTGCTTTTCAATGAGACCCATAAATTCGCGGAAATATTTTACAGCCTCCCGGGGCTGCTTGTTCTTCATGGCGAGATGGGCGCGAACTTTGGCAATCATCTGGGGCTTTTGTTCCTCTCCGATTGCGCCAGCCCCCTCGTGAATTAATCTCAACGCCGCCTCGAAATCCTCCAGGAAATAGCTGATATCCAGCATCATGCCGCCCAACAGGATCTTGTCAAAACCCGCCATCTGCTTATTCTCCAGACTCAGGCACATCGCAAACAACGCCTGATAGGTATCGCGCTCGTTGCACCCCAGCAACACGGAATAGGATCCGTTGATTAACCGGATGATGACACCCGGCTGGACATTCCGGTGATTGATCTCTCCAAGCCGTGCCACCATCTCGCGGGCCGAGCGATTTCGGGCCGCCATTTTCATCCACCCTTCCGCTGCGGCATCCTGCGTCAACCCATACCCGGCCGGACAATCGAGAGCCGCCGAATACAAAGCATCGCCCGATTGACGATCCCCCGCCGTGAAGGCGGCACTCCCGATTACCCTCACACTACGGGCAACGGCCTCATCCGGCCACTCCACCATGACTTTACGAAGCTCAGCCAAAGCACCCTGATAACCATCCCGGGCCATCAGAAGATCAATTCTTCCATTCGCGAGAAGGGTACGGGTAGCAGGCGAATCCTTGAATTTCGCTTTTGCAATGCCCAACAGGTGTTCAACCGCGGCCCATTTTTTTTCCTGGATCAACCTCGCCTCGATCGCGTTCATGACCGGCACCGCCACTTCAGGAGTCTGCCCTGCCGCCGTGCCGAACCGGGCCAGAGCGGCCTCCAGGCGGTTCGCCCCCATCTCAATCTGAACCATCTCCCATAATAGGATGGCTCGATTATTCATATAATGGCGACTGGTGTAATAGGACGACAACTTGGACAGGGCCTTATCCACCTGCCCCGCCGTAGCCAGACTCCGCGCTTCGCCCACCACAATCGCAAGATCCTGCCCGGCCTTGGGGCCGCACGATACCGCCAGAAACAAGGTACTGATTAAACATAGTCCCAATAATCTCTTATTCATACGATCCTCCTCTTGGATTCCTGTGTCAGTAACGCCTTCTGATAAGTTAACATTCATCCGCCTGCCTCCGTCAACCAGTAAATCCGACACGATATTCCTGATTGGCTGTTTTCTAAGGCTGTGATAGTTTCGCCCCCTATGACAGCGCGTAAAACCATTCCATCACGGCGGCGGAAGCATCAGGCATCCCACGCCGACACCTATGTGCAACGGGGACGTAAGATCATCGACCTGGAGATTGAAGGACTCCGGAATGTTCGAACGCACCTCAATTCGGGATTCGGGAATGCGGTGGACATGATCATCAAGGCCACCCGGGCGGGCGGCAAGGTGGTCGTCACGGGAGTCGGGAAAAATCTTCACATCGGGGAAAAGATCTCGGCCACCCTGGCCAGTACCGGAACCACCAGCGTCATGCTCAATCCCATCCAGGCCATGCATGGGGACCTCGGAATCCTCGCACCCGCCGATATCCTGCTGGCGCTCAGTTACAGTGGTGAATCGGAAGAAGTCCTCAACCTGCTCCCCCTCATCCGCCGGTTCGGAATCAAGGTGATTTCCCTGACGGGAAAAATGAACAGTTCGATGGCCAAATTGAGCGATGAGGTCATTTCCGTCGCGATTGCACGCGAGGCATGCCCTTTCAATATGGCGCCCACCACCAGTACCACGGCCACCCTGGCCGTCGGGGATGCCTTGGCCATGGTGCTCTTGGAGGCACGCGGCTTCAAAATCGAAGATTACGCCAAACGCCATCCCGCAGGCGCCATCGGACGAACCCTCCTCCTGAGGGTATCCGACATGATGCGAAAGGGCGAACGGATCGCCACCGTCCGCTCCGGCGCCAAAGTCAAGGACTGCATCCTCGCCATGACCCGGGCCCGGACGGGATCCGCAGGGATCCTCGACTCAAAAGGGTGCATCCTGGGAATCTTCACCGACGGGGATCTGAGACGGCATCTGCCCCAGCACCCGAACCTGGTAAATCTTCCGGTCGAATCGCTGATGACCCGGAATCCCATCACCGTGAAGGAAGACTGCCTGGCGGCGGATGTGCTCCGGATC
>CAIZMS010000275.1 GCA_903934155.1 uncultured bacterium
GCCTTTTCGTTGTCACGGACGCGACAAAGCGCGTCCCTCCAAAGAATGCCTCCCCCCTCGTCAGTGACCCCTTACTTTTTTTGCGATTTGCTTAAAATAAACTGAAGAGTATAGTCGTCTGGAGAGTGGCGATCATGATTTTGGGAATACAATCAAAATGCGGGAAGGCTCTTCGTTGCCGCTCAGGGCAGGCCATGGTTGAGTATGTGGTTGTGGCGGGGATTTTGCTGGCGTCTACCGCGATTATGACGCTTTTCCTGAGTGTATTTCGGGATTACGGGACAAGAGTGTTGAATCTGGTTGGGTCGGAATATCCATAGGAGATGATTATGAAGCAGAATCGAAAAAGCGGACAGGGAATGGTTGAGTACATCATCATTGTTGCGGTGATTGCCTTGGCGGCCATCGCGATTTTCGGCGTCTTTGGCGACACGATCCGCGCGAAGATGGCGGGCGGCGTGAAGCAACTGGATAGCGATAGTAGCGCTGCAGATGCCGCCGTGTCGACCAAGTCCGAGCAGTACCTGAAGGATTTGAAGTAAGCCATTCGCTTTATATGGCTAGCCTTGAACTGTAACTCTTCAATTTCCGGATCCCGTTCCGGGCAGGGTTTAATTGAATCCTGCATTGTGGTCGCCCTGGTTTGCCTCACTTTTTTTGGTGTTTTCCAGCTCTCGCAACTGTTTGCCGCGCAGGAGGTTCTGGATTATGCCGCCGGGCGTGGGGCCCGTGCCCGGACGGTGGGATTCAATCACTTCATGATCGAGAAGACCATCCGGGTAGGGGCCATACCCAATGCCGGTCGGCTCGTCAATCCCATCCCCTCCGGTGGGCCTTCGGGACAATATGCGATGGAATCGGCGCGGATTCCTCTTTATCTCGCGGGTGAGAATGAAGGCCGCTTAAGGGCGATCCTGCATTATGCTGCCTGGAATACGATTATTTTCGGAGCCTCTTCCTCCTTGGGGGACGGAACTTTACGACAGGACATTGAGCAGGAAGTCTCCCTGACGAACAATCCTTTCCACCGCGCCTTCTATGCCTCTGATACCATTACACTGAGCGGGGAATGTACCCTGGACGAGCATTACACCCTTTACCTGGACGAGGCCGGATGGTGAACCGGACGTCAAACCGCTCAGGGCAGGCTTTGATATTTATCATCATGATCGTGGTGATCCTGGCGTTTGTGGCGCTGTGGAATTTTGACCTGCACAAAATCATCTATGTCAAGTCATTGAGTCAGAATGCCGGTGATGCGGCCGCATTGGCGGGGGCGCGCTGGCAGGCGACTTCGCTGAACCTGATCGGTGATGTGAATGTGATGCAGGCGGTGGCGTTGACCCGCGGGGACACCAATGAGGCGGCGGCCATCAGTGAATTGCAGGCCCGGTTGTGCTATGTCGGTCCCATGATCGGCCTCGAGGCCGCCCAGCAAGCCGGAAAGAACAACGGGCTTTTCAATAATGACCGGTTTACCGCACGCCTGATGAAGCATGCTGATACGGTGCTGACGGATTACAGGGCGACAGGGCCCGACGGGCGGATGTTATTCCAGGAGCCCTTTCCGGGGTGCTGGACCGAGTATGCCCAAATGATTCAGGCGGTTGCCGCGAACGGGGTGGCGGTGGGGCCTGATAATGCGCGGTATTATTCCGATTTTGCCGGAGGGAGCCTGTTGCTGATCCCTGATTTCTATGACGCCGTGGCAGGAACCGATTGGTGTTGGTTTTACCACCATGCCTTTGACCTGCTGAAGACTTATGTTGACTATCATTCCTGGCCCCCCCTTCCGGAGATCATTCCGACGCCGGAGCCCTTGAATTGCGAGTACTTCGGGCTCGGTCTCAGGCGGCTGGATCTGATTGGGGATGCCCGTGCCCTTCCGGCGATGGACTCTGTGAGGGTGGAGCGCAACCTTTCGCCAGATCCCATCAGTTCCACCCTGGGTTCCGTGATGTCGTCCTGGTATTGTTATGATGAGTCGATCTGGGGACCCTGGGATTCGATTTCTCCGGATGGGGAGAACAATTTCCCGGCCACGGGGCCGGTCAAATCCCAATATGATTATGCCGGAGGGGATGCCGTCACCCGGGTTATGGCCACGGCGCCCCGTCTGACTCCCGGGGCGGGAACCAGCAAGATTACCTGGACTGCCGCCGCCAAACCTTTTGGTTATCTGGAGGCGGGTGGAAAACAGATTAAACCCAATGAATACGGGATCGTCCTGCCAGCTTTTCGCGAAGTGCGGCTCATTCCCATCGATGCTTCCTCGGCGCCGGCGGGGGGGGGCTTCAATCTGGACTGGCGTGACCACATTGAGGGCCATCTGGATGATTACCTGGCCACGGGAGCGACTGTTGCGGGGTGTTATTATTGTATGGCGCTACTGGTTTGGGAAAACCCGGTCTTCCGGCAGACTGGCATTGACTGGCTGGAGGTCAATAAGGGGTCATGCGAGATCTACGGCAGCGGAGGGCGGCACGGCGGATCGCGACGGGGGCATTGAGGAGTGAGATGTGAAGTGTGATGAAGAGAGACGGCATAAATAAAGTTGGATGCTCAGGGCAGGCCATGGTGGAATTCGCGGTGGCACTGGTTTGCATTTTGGTGCTGGTGGCGGGAATCATCCAGATCTCCGTGCTTGGGTTCAAGCAGTCCAAGCTCATGAGCGAAGCGCGCCGGGAGGCTGGTCAAAAGGCGATGCTCGAGGCCTCCTCCTTTTCCGGGCCTCAGTTTATTTCCGCCTGTACCGTCGGGGCGGATGAAATTGCCTATTCACTCGATGATGGCAAGACGGCAGGGGACGTGTCGGAGTTGACGGTCGGAGTGGGCAGTCACGCGAAGCCGGATGACTTGAATGACCTTTGTCCCGATAATCCGGTTTCAACGCTGGCCGGAAGTTCCTTCCCTCAATTTCTTTTTGGTCTCGTGGAAAGTGAGAAGACGGAGCGTGTTGAACTCATTCCCATCATCCGGGAACTGGTTTACGGGAAGGACGAAGTTGAATTGAAGGGATCGGTCTGGATGACCTGGACAAAGGGGCTGTATTGATGAGAGGCCTCACACGAACACTTCAAATCGGGATCCCCTCACTGATGGCGGGCCTGTCGGCCATTGTGGTTCAGGCGGCGGTTTTTCAAACGGGCGGGGGCACGGGCGGCGATCTTTTCGATCCCGGCTCCTTCGGACGATGCCTCTACCGGGCGGCGATGCAGATCAATGGGGGGCGGGCCGAGGTGAGTGTGATTGCCTGCGAGGCGGGCGGGGGTTCTCTTAGCACCGCGTTCAAGGTTGAACAGGTCACCCGGGACGGGCGAACCGTTCGCCTCGTTACCCTGAAGCCTTCTCCCGACACCCCTCCGATGATGGTAGCCGTGTCGCAATCGGTTGGCGAGGCGCAGGCCTCCCGATCCGGCGAGGGGCGCCATCAGATTGAAGAGATCCCCATTCCCTCCGGCGCACGAGTGCTGAGTTTTCAGAGAAATGACGAGTCGCGAACCTCCCTGGAGCGGCTGGCGGTTAGGATGCCCGAGGCTGGGGTGCGCGGATATTATGATGCCATTTTGGCCCGGGATGGCTGGTCGCGGCTGTTTCCCGAATCGCGGGAAAGCGGACTGATGGTTTTTGTGAAGGGGGCGACGGTGTGTTGCGTCGGGGTCGGCGCCGCAGATTCATATGGAGAAAGCCGCGTGACCCTGCTACATAAGCGGGGTGCCGTGAAGTGAGCGACAGGAGTGTGCAGTCATGAAACAACGCATGGTGTTGATCATATCGGTGGTAGTCGGGTTATTGGCGTTCTGGATGACGCGGAGTTATTTCCAGGCGCGACTGGCGGAAATTGACCGGGAACGGGAGCGGCTTTTTTCCAGCGAGAAGCGTGTGGATGTCCTGGCGGCCAAGCGGGATCTGCCCGCCGGCACGGTGTTGATCAAGAAGGATCTCGCCGCCAAAAGCATTCCCGGGCGTGATGTCAGTAAAAACACCATCACGGTTGAGGATTCTGAGCGGATATTCGGGAAGAAGCTCAAGTACAGCATGGA
>CAIZMS010000276.1 GCA_903934155.1 uncultured bacterium
GTCGTTCCCCAGTGAAATGGCCCAGAACTTCTGGCTGGCCTCATTCGCCTTCCTGACCTGCCTGGTCCTGACCACCGTCATCTCACTGGTCACGAAACAGACGAAGACCGATTCGGAACTGACCGGCTTGGTATACTCCCTGACGCCACGAATCAAGTCGGCGGATGAAGTCTGGTATATGCGTCCCGGAATTCAGGCTATACTCCTGCTGGCCGTGTGCCTTGTGCTTAACATTATCTTCTTCTAAACCTGAAAGGAACAAACCATGACACTCGATATCTGTTGGCCGATCGGACTGATGTTCTCCCTCGTGGGCGCTATGTTGACCGTTTTCGGGCTCGTCACCCGTGCTTCCGAGGAGATGTACAAGCGTTCCCTCGACATCAACATCAACCTCTGGTGGGGCTTGATCCTGCTCGCCTTCGGTGGCCTGATGCTGTTTAACGCCTGGAAAAACTCCAAAAAGGTGAAGTAATATGAAAGCCGCACTCTATGACCTGACAATCCGGACTGACCTGGTCCGGATCGCGAAACAAAAACGACTGAATGTCACCGGCGGAACAATCCGCCGGACTTCCTCGCGTTTCTGCCTCGGCGTAGAGCACGGCGATTACAATGGCACCGAGTTATTCGGTGTCGGAACAGACCGGTTTATCTGGATGGCCTACAAGCCGAATGGAACTAACCGATTCAGGCTTTATAGCGACAACTTTCCCGGCGATGGAGTCATCGAATTCCAATCGGGGAAGATTCCCCCGCCCCGCCACAAATCAACCGCCGACACCTGGGCCCGGTTCGCCTATGGGTGCGACCATATCCTGCGCAAAGCGGGATTTGAACTGAAAACGGGATTTGATGCGGTCCTGATCGGCAATATCCCCGGCGGCGGCATGTCCCGGTCCGCCTCGCTCACGCTGAACCTCCTGTTGACCATGATGGAAGTCAACGGGATCAAGCTCGGCAAGAACCCGATGCAGATCATCGATCTGGCCCAGGCTGTTGAAAACGAATACATCGGCTCACCCTGCGGCCAGCTTGACCAGATCATGATCTATTTCGCCAAAGCCGGCATGGGCACTCATTACGACCCCAAAACCCGTGCCATCAAGTACATCCCGCTGGGCCAAGGGGCCCCGGATTTCCGCATCGTGAGCCTCGACACGGCCACAGTGCGGCCGGGCTTGGAGAAATCCACCTATCGGCTGCGCCGGGCAGAATGCGATAAGTTCGCCGCATTAGCTGGAAAGAAATTCGGCTTCACAATGCTGGCCGATGTTCGTGATGAAAAGCTTTATCAGAAAATCCTGGCGGCATTCGGGAAGAGCCATCCGGATCATTGTGACCGACTGACCTACATCTACGGGGCCCAGAAACGCTTCTACAAGATGCTCAAGGCCTGGCGATCCGGGGATATTGAGACCGTGGGTGCGATTTTTCGCGAGGATGGACTCGGCCTGCGCGACCAATACAAAATTTCAGGCCCCGAACTCGAAACCATGTGCGACATCGCCCGCACGATTCCGGGCGTTTACGGCGAGCGTATGCTGGGTGGAGGCGATAAAGGCGCCGCAGGCGCCCTTGTGGCCGCCAAAAGCGTCAAGGCGCTTCAGGACGCCGTGGCCATTGCCTATCCCCGCAGTGTCCCGGCCCTGGCCCGAAAATTTGCGGTGCATGCCTTGAAGGTGGTTGACGGAGTGACGGTGTTCGACGGCCTGCTTTAAATCAGCCAATGGCTGATGAAAACAAGCCCTGGAACGGTCACCAGACTGACCAGGGTTGAGCCGAAAATGGAACTGGCGCTCAACGCCCCGTCCCCATCGAACCTTTCCGCGAAGAGAGCACAACTGATCGCGACCGGCATGGAAACAACCACCACCGCTGAAATAAATTCCGCTTCAGTCAGGCTGGCCCCCGTTACCATCATGGCCCCCTTCAAAAAGAAAATCGCGAGCACGGGAGCCACCAGCAGTCTGGCGGTTGTTACGCCGGCCAACGGCCGCCATTGAAAATCACTCGTCTTGACCATAGCCCCCAGTTGGGCGCCAGTCGCCAACAGTGACAAGGGAATTGTCAAATCCCCGATCATTTTCAGGGTTCCCATGATGCCATCCCCGAAAATCCAAAGACCTGAACTCGATTGAGAATGGCCCAGTCTGGCCGCACCCGGGAAAAAGAGTGCCACAGCGGCGCCGCCCAATGTGGCCCAAATCCCGACATTCCCGAGAAGCGTACGCCACACCGATAGACCCAGCTTGCCGCCCTGAAGAAGCCTGATGCCGAATGACCAAAGAACAAACTGTGCCCCGAAATTATAGAGCAGGACAAACCGCACTCCATCGCCGCCGTAAAGATCCTCGACAATGGGGAGTGGCAAGAAAACCCAGTTTGGAATCGCCACCAGAAAGGTGAAGGTTCGGCGACTCACGGGATTCAATCCGAAAAAAGCCCCACCCAAACGCCCCGCCCAAGCGGCCAGAACAATGCTGACCAGGGCGAACAGCGGGATCCACCAACCCCGGCTCAAGGCGGCAGGATTAACCGTCCCGATCATTTGCACAATGATCAGGCAGGGAAAAGTCAGCTGAACCACAAGGATGCCCAGAGCCTTCGTCAAGGCAGGAGTCATGTAATCACGGCGGGACGCCCACCACCCCACCACCATCACCATGAACATGACGGCGATCTTCAGGAACACAATCTGACTTTGATGCATCCTGTCACCTCACGAGCGCGTTAACAACCCGATCCGCGACCGCATCGGGAGTGAGGCCATATTTTTCCATGAGAATGGACGGGGCTCCCTGGGGCACAAACTCGGCAGGCCATCCGTTTCGGATGACACGTCCTTGATAGCCCTCATCCAAAAGCGTTTCTGCGATACCCGATCCAAAACCGCCCGAAGCCACGCCATTTTCAATCGTCACAAAGGCGCGAGCCAGACGGCTCTGGGACAGGATCATTTCCGTATCCAGCGGGGCGGCGAAACGACCGTTCACCACACCGACGGAATACCCCTTTGTAACCAGTCGATCCGCTGTGGCAATAGCCAGGGGCAACATATCCCCAAGCGCCCAGATCTGAATCTCCCACCCTGCTCGCAGCACATGCGCCCGGCCCCATGGAATTTCCTCGAAGGACTCAGGCGACACAAAACCCGGGCAAGTTCCCCGTGGGTAGCGGATCACGACAGGGCGCTTCCATAAAAGCGCAGAGTAAAGCATATGCGCCAGTTCAGCCCCGTCCGCCGGCTGCATCATTGTCAGATTCGGAAAACTGCGCATCATCGCCAGATCGAAAATACCGTGATGGGTTGGACCGTCATCCCCCACAATGCCCGCCCGATCCAGACAAATCACAACAGGCAAATTCTGCAGGCACACATCATGCAGGATGTAATCCATCGCACGCTGGGAAAAGGTTGAATAGACCGCAAAAACCGGACTCATCCCCTGGGTTGCCAATCCTGCGGCAAAGACAACCGCGTGCTCCTCCGAGATCCCCACATCATGAAAGCGGGTCGGGAAACGGGCCGAAAAGGAGGACAATCCCGTCCCCGACTGCATCGCCGCCGTGATCGCCACGAGGGACGGGTCACGGGCGGCCAGCCGCTCCAAAGTGCTCCCGAAAACCTGAGAGTAGGTCGGCGCAGTGGAGGGCGCAGAGGGCAGACCGGACGCGATGTCAAACGAGCCGATACCATGCCAGCTTTCAGGACACTTCTCGGCATACTTGTAACCACGCCCCTTTTGAGTGGAAACATGCAAAAGCACGGGCGCGGCATCATCTCTCGCAATCTCCAGCGCGGCAATCAAACGGGGGATATCGTGTCCATCAATCGGCCCGATATACCGGAACCCGAATTCTTCAAACATGACACTCTTCAGGAAAAGATTTTTGATGGACTCCTCGAGGCGGTAATAAATGCGGCGCAATGTATTTGATTGTCCTGACAGTCGCTTGACCACGCCCTCAATGGAATGCTTCCACCGGTTATAGCGCGGATTCGCAAGCAGTTCGCCCAGATATTTCGACACCGCACCGACATTCGCTGAAATGGACATCTCGTTGTCGTTCAGGATCACAATCAGACGTTTGGCGGAGGCTTCAACGTTATTCAGTGCTTCAAACGACACCCCGCACGCCAGGGAGGCATCACCCACAACCGCCACAATGTGTTCATGCCCCCCTTTTTCATCCCGTGCAGCCGCCATACCCAGTGCCGCAGAAAGGGCCGTACCGGAATGCCCTGCCCCAAAGGCATCGTAAAGGCTCTCCTTGCGGCTCAGGAACCCGGAAATCCCGCCATATTGACGAAGCGTGGCGAAACGATCCTTCCGGCCTGTCAGAATCTTGTATGCATAGGCCTGATGGCTGACATCAAAAAGGATCTTGTCCGCAGGCGGGCTGAATACTCTCAACAAGGCAATCGTCAGTTCCACCGTGCCGAGATTAGACGCCAAATGCCCGCCAGTCTTGCTGACAGTGTCGATGATCAGCGCCCGGATGTCCTCCGATAGTTGATTCAAGTCCCCCTGCGCCAGGCTCTTGAGATCCGCCGGTTCATTCACTATTTCAAGCACGCTGCTCATCGTGTCAGTCCTATCCCCCTACTCCTCTTTTGAAGAAGTCGTTTCAAGTTAGGGCAAGACACCACGGGAGTCAAGACGAGGCATAGCATTCCAGATGAGGATTGTGGATTCGGCCCGTCTTTGTTTTAATACACGGCCTGAACTGGAATGTTTTATGCAACGATTATCCAAAACACTCAAAATGGGGCGCATTTTTCTGGATTACCGGCGCCGCTCCCCCCTCGTTGCCACCATGCCGATCCGACTGTGGGTGGAAAGCACAAGCATCTGCAACCTGAAATGCGTGATGTGCCCAAACAAGGACATGAGCGACGCCGAAAAGGGAATCATGTCACTGGACTTGTTCCAAAAAATCGTAAGCGAAGTCAAAGGCTACTGTAGCGACCTCTATTTACATCACCGGGGCGAGCCGTTTGTCAATCCAGCCCTGTTCGATATGATCAAGGTAGCCAAGGCCGCCGGCATCAACACCCGGTTTCACTCGAACGGATCCATCATGACCGAGGAGCGTGCCCGGAAACTTCTGGAAGCCGGTCCTGATCTGGTGTCCTTTTCCGTGGATGGATTCGACAAAGTTCCCTATGAACGGGTCCGTGTGGGAGCCACTTTTGAAAAAACGCTGGAGAATATTTTCAGGCTTCTAAGCCTGCGCCGTGAGATGGGATTGAAAAAGCCTTATATTGTCATCGAAAAGATCACCTTTAAAAATGATCCCGCCCCCGCCAATCCAGAAGCCGTCTCAGCCCTCAAACGGCGCTTTGAGGAAGCCGGCGTGGATGAAATCATCGAAAAAGTGGAATACACATGGGCCGAGGACAAGGCGCCTGAATTGGCTGCCCCCCCGTGCAAGATGGTCTGTACCTTCCCCTGGTATGCGGCGGTCATCTGTTGGGACGGCACCGTGACTCCCTGCCCGCAGGATTTCTTTGCAAAAATGAATATGGGCAATGTCAACCAGTCATCCCTCCGGGACATCTGGAATGGTCCGGCTTACCAGACCCTCAGGCGGAAACTGGCAGGCGATCTTCACTCCCTGCCCCTTTGCCATAAATGCGACCGGCTCCGGAGGAAAACTGTCGGCGGGATCCCCCTGCAATATATGTTCACATTCCTAACGGATCATCTGGTCGGCTACAATCGATGGCTCCGGAAATTGATCGGCACCTCAGAGTGGAACTAAGATGAACATTCTCCTGCTCGCCCCCCATCCCTTCTATCAGGAACGCGGCACTCCGATCGCGGTCAACCTCTTGCTACAGGCGCTTTCAAGGCTGGGACATGCCGTGGATGTGCTGACTTACCATGAGGGAATGGAAGTCTCCTACCCGGGCGTAACCCTTCATCGCATCCGGAAACCCCTTTTTGCGAGAAATGTGCCGCCGGGACCCTCGCTTAAAAAGATCCTCTGCGATCTCGTCATGCTCCCCAAAGCCCTGTCCATGGCCAGCCGGAAACCCTATGACCTCGTTCATGCCATCGAGGAGTCGGTTTACATGGCCATGTGGATCCGGCGACGAAATGGCATTCCTTATCTTTACGACATGGACTCTTCGCTCGCCCGCCAGGTGGCTGAAAAGTTTTCATTTCTGGGGTTCTTGCTGCCGCTCATGACTCGCATGGAGCGTGCCGCAATCCGGGGTGCTCTCGCCGTGGTGCCGGTCTGTGAGGCCCTCGCCAAAATTGCTGAGAAGGATGGAGCCAATAAGGTCGTACTGCTTCGGGATATTTCCCTGCTGTCTCCCGCTTCATCCGAAGACCTTGAACTCGCCAGAACTCTGGTACCCCGAAGTGAATCTCCCTGCTTCATGTATGTCGGTAATCTCGAAGCCTACCAGGGAATCGACCTCATGCTGGACAGTTTTGCAGAGTTCCTGAAAGGCGGGAGCGTGGCCCGTCTGGTCATCGCCGGGGGCAAGGCGGAAGACATCCAGCGGTACCGGGGAAAAGCGAAAAAGCTGGGCATCGGGAAAAGCACCCTATTTCTGGGGCCCCAACCTGTCACACGCATGTCGGCCCTCTTTACTGTCGCCGATGTCCTGGTATCGCCCCGCATCAAGGGAAACAACACGCCCATGAAAATCTATTCCTACCTTGCCTCGGGAAAAGCGATTCTGGCCACGGCCCTTCCGACCCATACTCAGGTTCTGACTCCCGAAGTTGCTCTCCTTGTTCCGCCCGATATCCGGAGTTTCGCCGGGGCCATGAAAACACTGGCCAGGGATGAATCCCTCCGTCTAAAGCTGGCAGCCCAAGCCCAGGATCTTGCCCAGGCTTGTTATTCCCAGGAATCGTTTCAAAAAGCCGTTACGGAACTCTATGCCGGAACGCAAAAGGCTTTAACCTAGGATGGTCATGACCCAATCCACGCCATCCTCCGCCCCAACAAGCACCGGGCATTCCGCCGAATCCCTCCTGTCACGCCATTTCGGATTCCAGTCCTTCCAACCCGGACAGCGGGAACCAATTGAATCAGCACTCAGTGGTGGGGATTCCATCGTTGTCATGCCGACTGGCGCAGGGAAATCACTCTGTTTCCAACTTCCAGCCATGGCGCTGCCGGGAATAACCGTGGTGATCTCACCCCTGATTTCCCTGATGAAAGACCAGGTGGACGGTCTGGCTGAACGCGGTCTTCCCGCCACCAGCCTGAACTCGTCGCTAACGACGGCTGAGGTTTCTGAACGCGTGGCTGAACTGCGAAGCGGAAAAACAAGGCTGGTCTATGTGGCTCCGGAACGGTTTCGCAACAAGGGATTTCAGTCGCTTCTGGCGGAGTTGAATGTTTCCCTGCTGGCCATCGACGAGGCGCATTGTATCAGCCAGTGGGGCCACGATTTCCGCCCGGACTACATCCGCCTCGGCGCCGTTGTCAAATCGTTACCGAATGCCCGAATCATGGCGCTCACCGCCACAGCGACACAAGAAGTTCGGGACGACATCGCCAAACAACTGGGATTGGGCCAGGCGGGCCGCCCCACCCCCAAGATATTCGTCAGCGGATTTCGGCGAGACAATCTCCGCCTGGTGGTCAGCCATGTCTCCACGCATGGCCAGAAAATGGATCGAATTTCAAGAGTTCTAGCCGACTTCAAGACCGGCATCATCTATTGCAGCACCCGAAAACAGGTTGAGCGGGTGGGCGTGATGCTTAAAGAAGAACATATCAAGCATCTGATTTATCACGCAGGCTTGAACGATGACCAACGCCGCCGGGCACAGGAACGGTTTATGGGAGGGGAATTTCCGATTGTGGTCGCGACTAACGCCTTTGGTATGGGTGTGGATCGCTCCGACCTGCGCTTTGTCATCCACTGGGATGTCCCCGGCAGTATCGAGGCCTATTATCAGGAAGTCGGGCGCGCTGGACGAGATGGAAAGCTGTCGCATTGCGAGCTGCTTTACAACTACGCCGATGTCCGTACCCAGGAATTTTTCCTGGATGGCTCAAACCCTGATCCCTCCGTCATCCTGGGGGTCTGGGACGAGGTACGGACCATTTTAAAGGAAGGGCCTCAAGCCTGTTCTCTGGAGGAATGGGGAGAGCGGATTCTTTCGACAACCAATAAAATCACCGTTCATACCTGCATGGGATTGTATGAACGCTGCGGACTGGTCGAACGGGAAATTCAGGCAGGCTCCCGGTGTTACAC
>CAIZMS010000277.1 GCA_903934155.1 uncultured bacterium
CGGTCGGCATGGATATCCATGGCGGTCAGGGTTCCGCCGCCGCCCATGCGTTCGGCAATGGCCACGGTCTTGCCGCCCGGCGCCGCACAGGCGTCAAGGATTCGCTCCTGGGGCTTGGGGGCCAGCAGCTCCACCGCCATGATCGTCGAGGGATCCTGGGCCATGAACCAGCCATCCTCAAATCCGGGAATGTCCTCCACGCTGACTCCGCGCCCCAGGGTGCAGAACCGTGCCGGATCAAACCCATGGGGCTCAATCCGGATCCCTTCCGAGGCCAGCCTGTCCCGGAAGTCCGCCATCTGAATACGGTTCGTGTTCAGCCGGAGCGTAACGGCCGCCCGGGTATTGTTCCACTCGCACAAGGCCACGGCATCCGCCTCGTTAAAGGAGGCGGTCCATCGCTTGATCAGGATTTCCGGGTGCGACAACCGTACTCCCGCGGGCTGCGCCTTCAGGGCGGAAAGAACCAGAGGCTTCTCCCGCAGGACGCGCCGCAGAACGCCATTGGCAAAGTTAACCTCAGCCTGGCCGAACTCCGCCTTGACCGCCTCCACCGTTTCATTCACCGCCGCATAGGCTTCCACCGTGTCCATATGGAGAAACTGGTAAAGCCCGACCATCAGGTGGGCGCGCAAGGGAATAGCGGGCAACTGCTTCATGCATTGCTTCAACACCCACTCCAGTTCCCGCTTCCATTTGACCACCCCGTATGTGACTTCCATGATAAAGCCACGGTCTGAATGCACGCGGGTCATCATCCGGTCGGGGAAATCCCCCGTCTCCATCCATTGGGCAATCATACCCGCCGCCACCGCCCGTGAACTCGTTTGTGCCGTTATCTTCATTCTATCATTTCCCTGAATTCTCCCCCGCCCGCCCTCATCCGCAACTGCCCGCAGGCGGCGTCAATCGTCGTCCCCTTGGATAACCGCGTGGTGGCATTAATCCCGGCCTTGCCGAGCACCTCGATGAACATTTCCGCCGTGCCTGCGACCGGCGCCTGTCCCTCGAACCCTTCCACCGGACTCAGCGGGATCAGATTAACACGACCCGGAATGGGGCGGATCAACTTCGCCAGCGCCAGGGCCTGCGGACGGCTGTCGTTCACACCCCGGATGAGGGTATATTCGAATGTGATGATCCGTTTCGTAGTGGCGGCGTACCGCCCACAGGCCGCCAGAAGCCCCGCCAACGGGTACTTCCGGTTAACCGGCATCAGGAGGCTTCGCAGCGCGTCATCCGGCGCATGGAGCGACACCGACAGCTCGACCTGAATCCCCTCGCCCGCCAACCGCTCAATGCCGGGAATCACCCCACTTGTGCTCACCGTCATGTGGCGCGCGCCGATATTAATTCCCTCTGAATCATTCAGAATGCGGATAGCCTTCAGTACGGCGTCAGTGTTGTCAAAAGGTTCCCCCATTCCCATGAACACGATATTGGAGGGGCGGTCGCCATAGTCCTTCCAGGCGAGCAAAACCTGGCCAACCATCTCACCGGCGTCCAGGTTCCGGACATAGCCGCCCTTTCCGCTGGCGCAGAAGGCGCAGGCGAACCGACAGCCAACCTGACTGGACACGCAGACAGTCCTACGATCCCCGGCCGGAATCAGCACTTCTTCCACGCACTCCCCATCGCGAAGCCCCACTAGAATTTTCCGCGTCCCATGGGGAGGCCCTTCAACTTTCCGATTCAGGACGGAAACAATGTCGAATTGGCCGACCAAGGCTTCACGCAGGGAACCCGGGAGATTTTTCATCTCCGCCCAATCGCTCACACGCTGTCCGTAAAGCCACGTCCAGATCTGACCGGCCCGGTATGACGGAAGCCCCAGAGCCTTGCAGGCGTCGCCCAATTCAAGTCGCGACAGCCCATGTATCAAAGGCTTCATCATTCTCCACGGACTTTCCGGCGCAACAGATTCGCCAGGGTATGGGTTTCATGCACCCGAAAGACCCAGGTCAGCCCGATGTAAACCAGTCCTCCAACCGCCATCTCGACGGCCAATGCCCCGACCAGCCAGGGGAAAGTCTGTCCGAACCCGGCCAGCCAGTGCTTCAGATTCAACACCACCAGGCCACAGGCAAGGGCTGGAAAACCGACCGCCAGAGCATAGCGGAACCAGTGCCGCCAACTTCCGTAATTCACATCGGCCCGGAGATAGAGGGCCAATTGCAGGAAGTTCACCAGCGCCAGGCAGCCCGTGCTGGCCGCCAACCCCACATGCCCCATGTGAAAATACTTCACCAGCGTGAAGTTCATCACCAGGTTGAGCCCGATCCCCACAAGACTGACCATCAGCGGTGTCCGGCGCCGGTCGAGCGCGAAAAAACAGGGCGTAAGAACCTTGATGGCGGCATAGCCAGACAACCCGATGGAAAAGGCACGCAGGGCGTCGGCCGTCAGGAAGGTGTCGGCTGAATTAAACTTGCCGTGTTCATAAATGACCCGGATGATATCGGGCGCCAGCACCACCAACCCCACGGTGGCCGGAATGGTCAGGAAGAACGCCAGCCGCAGGGACTCCTCAATGGTCTTGCCGACTCCGCCCATATCGGAACGGGCATGCAGGCGAGCCACCGCCGGAAGAGTGACGGTCGCAATGGCGACCCCGAATACCCCGATGGGGAACTGCATCAGGCGAAAGGCGCAGTTCAACCAGCCACGCGCTCCGTTGATTTCCGAGGCAAACATCCCGTTCACCAGAACATTAACCTGCACGGCCGCCCCAGCAATCATGCTCGGCCAGGCCAGCGCCCAGACCTGACGGAGGCGGGGATTGCTGAAATCCAGAGTCCATCGGATCCGGAACCCCAGCTTCCAGAGCGAGGGGAGTTGCATGCCCAACTGGGCCAATCCTCCCAGCATGACTCCGAGTGTCACACCATACAAGGCCCGCTCGGAAAAGTTGGGATGCCGCCAGTTGGCCTGCGGATCGAAGGCAAAGGCCAACAACACACCGCCCACCACGGAAACAAAATTAAACACGGTTGAGGCCGATGCAGGCAGACCGAAAATAAAACGGGCATTGAGGATGCCCATCACCACGGACGCGAGCGACACCAGCATGATGAAGGGAAACAGGATCCGGGTCAGTGTAACAGTCAACTCAAATTTCCCCGGAACCTCATGAAACCCGAAATTGGTGATCTGAACCAGGAGCGGACTGGCCGCGATACCCACCACGCAAATCCCGCCCATGATGATGATCATGGCGCTGAACAACAAACTGGCCAAGTGCCAGGCCGGAGGCTCCCCCTCCTTTTCGAGAGTTTTGGTGAAGGTCGTGGTAAATGCCGTCGACAGGGCCCCTTCCGCAAACAGATCGCGAAGCAAGTTGGGGATCTGGAACGCCGCCAGAAATGCATCCAGGCATTTTCCGGTACCGAACATGGCGGCAAAAACCTGCTCGCGGACGAGACCCAGAATCCGGGATCCCATCACAGCCAACCCCACCACTCCCGCCGATTTGCGATGATCACTCATGAAGCTATCCATTAAACAGGCCGGAAGCCGCCTCCGTCAAGGTCACAAAAAGGGATGGAGATTGAATTGATCATGCCCGACAGGTAGCATATAACCTCTCCCATGGAACCAGCGCTCACCCAATACATCATAGACGGACATTTACATCTCTATCCCCGTTACGATATGGCCCGGGCGGCAAACGGCCTGCTGGAAAATCTGGGCAAACTCATATCCCCATCCGGGAGAGCAAACACTGTCTTCATGGGCCTTCTGGCGGAAAGCCAATCCTGCCGCTTTTATCAGGAACTGTTGAAGCTCGGAGCACCCTGTCATTACGGCCCCTTCAAATTGGTGGCCGGACCGGATGAGGGCGCGATCACCCTCTTGAAGCACGACCGTATCCAGGGCTATCTCATTGCGGGGCGACAGATTGTGACGGCTGAAAAGCTGGAGATCCTGGCACTGGGCAGGGATGTATCCGTCAAAGACGGCCTGTCCGCAGAAGACACGCTTCAGGCGATCCGGGCGCAAAATGCGGTTCCGGTTCTCAGTTGGTCTCCCGGTAAATGGTTTTTCGGGCGTGGCAAGCGCATCCAGAACCTGATCGAAACCCAGTCACCCGGTAGTTTCCTCATCGGCGACACGGGCCTTCGCCCCACTTTCTGGCCATTACCGCGCCTAATGAAAATGGCGTCCCGACTCAGCTACAAAATCATCGGCGGCTCCGATCCCCTGCCCATAGCGGGTGAAGAATGCTGGATTGGAACCTATGGGATGACGGTCACCGCCCCGTTCAACCCCGAAAAACCGGCAGAAAGTCTGCGCCGCCTCTTAGCAGACCCAACCTCCCCTTTCAAACCCGTGGGACGCCGCACCCCTCCACTCGCGTTCTTCGCACGATGGATAAAAAACCAATCCGGATTGACAAACTGACGTAAAATGGACTCAATGTGTCCCTTTTATCCAGAAAGAGGTTCTTATGACATCCAGCGAACAGGCTATTGGAAGCAAAGGGTGGGTTTCATTCCGTCCTGAAATCAAGGTCATGGACGTGACAATCCGCGATGGCGGATTAATGAACGACCACAAATTCGACATCGATCTGGTCAAGAAGGTCTACCAGACCTGCTGCGCTGCGGGTGTTGACTACATGGAACTCGGCTACAAAGGGTCGAAAAAAATCTTCTCCCAAACCGAAAACGGCCTGTGGAAATTCTGCGATGAAGACATCCTCCGGCAGGTGGTCGGCGACAAAAAAGGCGATCTCAAGCTCTCCGTCATGGCCGATGCCGAGCGGACCGATTACAAGACCGACATCCTGCCCCGCGACAAGAGCGTGATCGACATGATCCGTGTCGCCACCTATGTGCACCAGATCCCCATGGCGCTGGAGATGATTAAAGACGCCCATGAAAAGGGCTATGAAACCACGGTGAACCTAATGGCCATCTCCACGGTTCCAGAATATGAACTGGATGGCGCCCTGGAAGCGCTTTGCCAGTCGGAGGTCGACATCGTTTACCTGGTAGACAGTTTCGGAACGCTCTACAGCGAGCAGATCCGGGCGTTGATGAGCAAATTCAAGAAGTTCGCCAAGGCCGGAAACCAGCAGATTGGAATCCACACCCACAACAACTGCCAGCTGGCCTATGCCAACACCATCGAGGCGATCATCTGCGGCGCCAACTATCTGGATGCAAGTTTGGCCGGACTCGGCCGGGGCGCGGGCAATTGCCAGATGGAACTTCTGCTCGGGTTTCTCCACAACCCGAAGTACCGCATCCGTCCGTTACTGCAATGCATCCAGGAGACCATTGAGCCCCTGCGCAAGGACTTCTTCTGGGGCTACAGTATTCCCTACATGATCAGCGGCATCCTGAACCGCCACCCGCGCGAGGCCATTCAGTTCATGGAAAACGGCAACACCCACGATATCGTCAAATTCTACGATGAGATGACCGCGTTCTGAG
>CAIZMS010000278.1 GCA_903934155.1 uncultured bacterium
AGACCTATGCGAAAATCTTCGAGTTGTTGTTGCGGTTGAAGGCCAATTTCTGCTGGCCGGCGATGTGGGGGGGCGCCAAATATTTTAATGTCTATCCCGAGAACAAACTTGTGGCCGACGATTATGCCATCGTCATGGGCTCCTCGCATTGCGAGTCGCTCCTGTTCAACAACATGGAGAACGCCGAGTGGGACGAGGCCAAGGACGGACCCTGGAATTTCCTGACCAACCGGGAACGGATCGAGGCGGCCTGGACGAAGCGCCTGAAGGAAAATGGGAAGTTCGAGAACGTCTACACCCTGGGCCTGCGCGGGGTTCATGACCGGCCCATCCAGGGTGGGGATACGGTTCCCGAGAAGGCTGCGATCCTCCAGAAGGCGATTGACGCCGAGCGCGCGCTCCTGGCCCGGCACGTCAACGCCGATCTCGTGGCGGTCCCGCAACTCTTCTGCGCCTACCGTGAGGTCCTGCAGCTTTATGAGGCCGGAGTCAAGGTGCCCGACGATGTCACCCTGATCTGGGCGGACGACAACTACGGCTTTCTGCGCCAGCTTTCCTTGCCCGAGGAGCAGAAGCGCTCCGGGCGGGCGGGGATCTATTACCACCTCTCCTTCTTCCTGAACACCTGGCTCTCTTCCCTTTCGCCCGCGAAGATCGCATATGAGATGACCAAGGCCTATGAGTTCGGGGCCGACCGGCTCTGGGTGTTCAACGTGGGGGATATCAAACCGGCCGAGAAGGAACTGACCCTTGCCATGCAGATGGCGTGGGACATCACACGCTGGACGCCCCGGAATGCCCACGAGTTCATTCCCCAGTGGGCGGGAACGGTCTTCGGGAAGGAATACGCGGGCGAGATCGCCTCGATCCTGGGCGAGTACTACCGGCTCGCCGCCCGGGGTATGCCGGAATTCCTGAACCGGGGCGGCAGTTGCATCGCCAGGTATTCCCGGCAGGAAATGGATGACCGCGTTGCCGCGTACCGGCGCATTGGCCAGCAGGCCGAGGCCCTCGCCGCCCGCCTGCCGCCGCAGCTCAAGGATGCCTACTTTCAACTGGTCCTCTATCCCGTCCGGGGGGCGGGCCTGATCAACGAGCGGGTTTTCCTCGGCAAGCAGAGTCTTGAACTGGCGGCCAGAGGCGATGCCAAGGCCCTGGACTTGGCGAGGCAGTCGACGCAAGCCGCCGAAAAGGTGACCGAGCTGACCCGCTACTACAACAAGGGTATGGCCAAGGGGAAGTGGAACCACATGATGGACGGGGCGCCGATCGAGAAGGTTCCGGTAGCCAAACCTGAATCGGTTGCGCAAGGGAAACAGGGGAAGGCGGAACCGGTGGATCTGCATACCGAACCGGCACCGCTCATCTCCGTCGCGGCGCGGGAGTTCGTCCGCCGCCAGGATAGTGCTGCCGCTGGGGTGGCGGTCCTGCCGGGTATAGGCTATGCCGACGGGGTATCCCTGCTGCCGTTGCAGGCGCCGCCCTTGGAAACGAACCGCATCCAGGAGGCCGCCTGCGTGGAGTACGACCTGAAACTGCCGCCTGGGGCGCTGACGATCCAGATCCGTACGCTGCCCACCCAGAGCACGCAGAGAGGTCGTGGGTTGTACTACGGCGTAGGCCTCAATGGCGGGACGCCCCGGGTTTTCGATGTCCATTCAAACGAGGGAGAGGCGCTGTGGTGGGAGAACATCAAGCGCGGCTACAGTGTCCGCTCCATCGATTATGCGGCGGACGCGCCACGCGACCTCACGTTGCGGATCCTGCTGCCGGATCCGGGTGTGGTGCTGCAAGAGATCGCCATCCTCAACGGCCGCCCTTCCAAGGTAAAAAAAGCAAACTGAGTTTTCTGAATATGAATCTGAACCGATGCATTCTTGCCTTCGGGTTGATCATGATGGGGAGCGTGGCGGTGGCCCAAGAAACGCTCCCGGTGAATCCGGGGTTTACCCCTGAACAGGCGGCAGCTATGGAGGTGCAAATCCGCCAGAGCAAGTCGTCGGACGTTCTTTATCCTGCTTCCCGGGTTCCCCCTGCACAGACTCGGGCGGCCGTCGTCATTGATGGCAAGAGCGGGGGACGGCGCTGGTGCGGCATCGGATCGACGCCGGCGACGGCGATGGAACGGCAACTGATGCACTATCCCGCCGCGATCCAGCAGGACATCCTCGACTTCATGTTCAAGCCGAACTACGGGATGGCGTTGACGCACCTGAAGGTGGAGGTCGGTGGCGACAACAACTCCACG
>CAIZMS010000279.1 GCA_903934155.1 uncultured bacterium
ACCGCGGTAGACCACATCCAGAAATCCTGTGATTGGGCCAGATTACGAAAAGTAACTCCCCACGGCTCATTGTCGTGCCAGGGTGCAAAAGCGAAGGGGAATGTGGTGCGGTCGTTAAAGCCATAGGATTCAAAATAGCGGACCACGCAGTTATAAAAACCCCAGATCGCCAAAGGTCTGAAAAACCAGGCCAAGATTTTCCAGCCCGGCGCCAGGCGCCAGGGGCGGTGGAAAAGCGGCAGGCTTTCCACGATGGCCCATGCCGACATGAGTAGAACAGGACATGAATTCCAGGTGAGGAGCGACATGTTATCGGGTCTCCGGATGTCTCAACACAAACCAGTCGCCATTCCGTTCATAAAGGTCGTACCAGATTTGGGTATTGTCGCGCACCTGATGGCGCAGGGTGGAGGTCTTGGCGATTTCGACGGCATTGAGGTCCTGATTAAAAAAGTAATTTCCGACCTTATTGACCTCGGCGTAGCGCCAACGCTCATCGAGGCCGGGCGAGGGCGGAGAGACTTCGGCGTGGTTCAGTCGGGTCGGGTGAACGGGGGTAAAGCACAGGTGATAGATGTAACCCTGCAACATGCGGGGAAAATGCGCGGAACGGACGTCGGGTTGACGGGCGAGATAGCGCATGACATCCGGCACGCCCTGCTGGAGGTATTCCTTGAAGAAGCGGTCGTTTTTGGCGAGGCCCTTGAAGGTCTTGACGGTGGACTGTCCGAGATAGAAGGCGAGCAGAATCACGAAAACCGGGGCGGCGATGCGGAGCGGAATGCGACGGAGCAGATACCAGACTGTGGCGCATCCCAGTGAGGTGATGAGGAGAACCTGGGTTAGCAGGTGAGTCATCCGGGCCGTGTACATTTTTTGTGTGAAGAGTGCGCCCACGATCGGGGCAAGCAGGAATCCCGCCAGCATCCAGAGGGCGGCACGGCGCCAGTGGCGGATATCATCCGGTGTATTCGCCCTGCCCAGCAGGGAAAGCAGGCGGCCGGGAATGAGGATGGCTGCCAGAAGGGTGACCAGCCCGAGACCATAGAAAGGAGCAAGGCTGTGTTGGATGTGAGACACACCGGGAATCTGGTGGAGTGCCAGCATGGGTGGGGCATGGAAAAGGAACTGGAAGGATTGGTAATCCCAGTAGTTATGCCAGAAATTCCTCAGGATGTTGTCGGCAAAGACAATGCATTCATTTTGCAGGCGTCCGGCCGTGGCGGGATCGTGGGCGCGCGTCAGGATGGCAAGAAGCATAAAGGCGGAATACACGCCGCCCGCCACGAAAATTCGAGGCCAGTTTGTTTTGCTCCACAGGAGGAGGCCGACCCCGATCATCAGGGGGGCAAAGAAATACTGCGACAGGTATTGATGGGTCCAGAGAAAGAGGATGAACCCGGTGAGGATGGCCGACCCATAAACGCGGATCCGGTGGTTTTGACCGGTCAGCAGTCGGATCATCAGGCACATGCCTGCAATCTGGTAGAAGGTGACGAAGCCGGGGCTGACGGCCCAGCG
>CAIZMS010000280.1 GCA_903934155.1 uncultured bacterium
AGGCGTTGTTTGCCATCGTCAGCCGCCATTTTCAACTGGTGACAATTTGTCACCAGTTGACTTCCCTCTTTCCCGAGACGTTCCTTCAGTTTGTTCCAGTACTTCCGTGCCGTTTGGTAATCCGGTTGCTGAATCAGCGCCGCGACCACATCCACCACGGAAAAGAACCACGTCTCGGACGCCTCATCATAACTGCGCCTGATTTTGTAGCTTTCGAAAACCGCCAGCGCGGCCTGTTCATGGCTCATCGTTTGCCTCCATCGGTGTCAATACGCAACCGTTGCCGTTCCCGCAAATTCATGTCCGTCATCATACCCATAATCCCCTCGAAACTGCAATCAACGCGAAACCTTGGGGAGGAGGCAGAGCCAGACCAGAATGGCGCGAAGATCAGGACTTTGTGGGTAATAATCGGGTTGCATGAACTTTGGAGTGCGGCGGCTCGACGCCGCTTTTCCCCAGCGCGGCTTGACGCGCTGCTCTGCTAAAAGTCAATAGAGACCGGCCTAGAAACCCTGCCCCGAGTTGGATGATGATATTATTACCAATGCTGAAAAAGTTCAGCATGAGCGATCGATCCTCAGTATCAGACTCCGGTCACGGGTTCCTGTCCGCATCTTCAAGCAATGTGTTCAAATGCCCGGACACGGCCTCGCTGGACAAGATCCCCGTATGCGTCTCGCTGAAGCCTCGCAGGCGGCATGCCGCATCCTGAGCACGGTCAAACAACTCGCTCTCCAACGTAACGGCCCCGTCATTGTTGCGGCCCATCACAACACTATACTTGCCGTCATACCCAAACAAGAGATGGAACTTGGTTCCGTCGGGGAAAGGGGTCTCCCATAGCGATTTGATGAAAGGGCTGCCGGGAACCATATCGTGCCAGGCAGGCACAACGGCAGGAGCATTCTTGATCCCCATGGCGGCGGCCTCGTGCCCTCCCCAGGGGGTGGAGATACTGACTGCCAAGGGAATTTTAACGGGGGAACGGTGATTTTTCAGCTCGTTAAGAAATCCTTTCTCAACAAGCCCCCCCATGCTGTGGGCAACAACACACAGCGTCTTGATCTGGTGACGGGCTCGAAGCTCACTCACCATTCCGCTCAACGCCTCGCTGGCCACCGTCAGCCGAAGCCCGGTCGGATAATAATAAACCCAAGGCTGAAATTTCGTGTGATCCAGATGCTCGATCAGATAGCGCCAAACCCCGGGATCCGCGTCGGCTCCGTGAATAAACAATACTGGCGTTTTCCGGGGATCGAACGGCTGGAGAAAATAGAGCCCGATTCCCACCTCTTGCAGGAAACGGATCGGCTCCCACAACCCGATCTTCGCATGCTCAGGTGAAAACCTGGGATCGGAAAGCGAAACCACCTCACCGACACTATGTCGCATCCCCAGCATCCCCTCCAGGGGTGTTGGGTTCAAGGAGGACAGATCAATAGCAATGGGAGCCTTCCCGGACGTCTCCATCCGGGAGGTCCCGATGGTCAGCCGAATGTCCCTGATCATTTCACCCGGCATGATTTCCCGTTCTCCATCTCCATTAACAATCACGACCGGCTCATGATCATTCAACTTCAAATCGTCGTTCAAGTCCGCGAAAGCAAGTATCCCGTAGCGTCCCGGCGCCGCCACGACCAGCCGGAATTTCCCCGGCGCCGCCATGATGGTATAGGTGAGCAATCCTGCTCTCACATCCCGGGCATTCCAGACGGCCACCACAATCTGACTGGTGTTGGTTGCCTCCATTGTGACCACCCCCTCCAGCGTGGCCAGCTTGGTCTGCACGAGTTCAAGATGCCGTTTAGTGCCCAAAAACGCACACCCTGAAGTCGATGCGACAACCACCAGGCAGATCAACCTCACAATGATTTTATTAATCATGACATGATTTTCTTCAGAAGAAATATTTCACACTGGCCGAAATCGAACCGTCGTCCGGGCGGTCACCCCAGTTCTTTTGCACGGCCACCCCCCCGGCCCAGTTCAA
>CAIZMS010000281.1 GCA_903934155.1 uncultured bacterium
CGCGGGGCCCCTCTCTCCCCGCGGAGCCGCGCGCCGCCGCCCTTCGGGTTCCCGGTCCACTCCGCCGCGTGGCCCCCTTGCGCCAAGGCCCCCGAGGGGCCGGGCGCTCAGTCGGGCCTCCATGCGGTTCGCGCGCTCACCACCATTCCGGCCCTCCAAGGAGTTCGCAAGCTCACCCATGATGAGCGGCTACGCCTTAGCCCCCTTGCGCCTTTTCGCCCCCAGTGGGGGCGGGCGCGTTGGTTTTGCGGCGGCGCGCCGGCCTCGCGCGGAAGAGCGCCTGCAAAACAATGATGGGGAGATCCCCATACCCCCTTGGAGACGCGCGTGTTGTCCGTCGGCCGGGAAACCATCAGGCCAGCGTGGTCATCCGTTCCATCGCGGCCATTTCGGGCAAACCACCACAGCCCATTATGCCACCGGCCAACGAAACCCCTCGCTTCACTCGAAACCGCGTGCCGCGGCAGGTGCTAAGGCGGCTTCGCCGCCCTCACCATTGAAGCATGTCTCTAATCAGTCGCCTGGAGAATCGTCGTATGTGCCGGGAATTATCTTTGGAGATGACCGACTCGGTGGCGCGGTCTTGCGCACGTTACCGTTTCCGGCGTGAGGCAGGGGATGGGTGGCCGATCTATCGTTGCTGGTGGTTCGTCTTCCACCGCTCGACATCTTGACGATCAGGCAAATGGTACCGAAGATAATGGCCGGAATGAAGGGTATTATCGATAACTCCATAAAGTCACCTTGTCCAATAAGGGCTTAACCAGCGTGATTCTTGCCCTGATAATCCAAAACCGCTTTGCACACTTCGATGAACTCGTCGAGCGTAAGATCATGCTTGGAATCATTGATCCGCCAGGAACAGATCCGAAAATCAGGCGCCCCCAATCCATCATCGACATGATCGACAGTTGGGAGGTTCGCAAACTGTTTCTTATAGGTCCGTCGACCAGATTCTGACTCTTCATTGTTGTATTTGCTGAGCAGTGTCCAGTCCAGCGGCTGCCCTGTGTACGCATCAACGCCGCCGCTATTCACCACGGCTGCGTGGATCGCGGCTTTGTATTCCGCACGAGAGGCGTTTTCATTGCCGCGTTTTTTGTCGCGAATGACATGAGCAATGGCTTTGCGATTCAGCCACCGTAAATACACAGCCTTATCGATGTGACTCAGGAAAGGGGGATGATCCTGCTCATTGGGCTTTTTTGCGGAACTCGGTTTGGCGGCTCCAACAAGGAACTGCCGGGCTTTTCCTGGAAGGGTAGGATAATGATAGCAGCCGTTATGAGTATAGGAAAATGACTGCCTCACGTTTGGAAAGGTCGCGATGAATTGCGCCTTCGTCAACTCAAAGACCCCCATGTTGGATTCGATCCGGATCGTATCGAAAACCTCAAGCGGCTCGATTTCATCCCGGATAAATGCAAGTCGCGTGTGAGTGTATGTGATCGTTTTGCCCATAGTCGGAAGACTGCCAGAAGCGATGCACAGTTGCAAGCGCCCGCGACAGCGCCCGAGCACCTTCTCCCCCAGGTCCCCTCATCTCCGCATTCTTCCTACTGGCCCCCATGGCACGCCGTCATGTCCGCCGGAGACCCGGAGGCGGAAGCCGTACTCGCGAAGGCGGCTTTCCGGCCCCCCGTGGGGGCCCCCCGCCTGTTATTTCCTGATCAAAACCTCCCTGAAATCCGACGCAACATTCACTTAATCAATGAGTTGCCTTTAAATCCAGAGTTTTCATTTTTGCCCGCCAAACCGCAAGACACCCTCCCAAAACGCCCGCTTTTTCGCGAAATCGGCCTGATTATCACGCGAAAACATCCCTAAATCCCTTGCCGCATCTTCATCCGCGAGGTCTTGAGAATGAACAGTTCCTTCAGTTCCGGGAA
>CAIZMS010000282.1 GCA_903934155.1 uncultured bacterium
CGGACTTCCTTGATGAACCCGGCTTCGGCAATGCGCCGGTACATGCTGACCCGCAGGCGCTCGTCTTCAATGTAACTGACCGGAATAATGGCTGAATGTGTGGCCCCGGTATCGGACGGGGAGAGGCTGATGAAGTCGAGGGTGATGTCGACATCAATCACCGGCGGGAGCGGATCGCCTTTCCGCTTGGCGATCGTGTGGCGAAGCAACTGGCAGTAGAGGCCGAACCCGACGGCGGCAATGTGGCCGCTCTGGTCGGCGCCGAGCAGATTCCCCGCACCCCGGATTTCCAGGTCACGCATGGCCAGCCGGAACCCGGCGCCCGAACCGGAATATTGCTTGATGGCCTGAATCCGCTTGCGAGCCGTGGGGTCGACATGGGCTTGGGCGGGAAGCAGCATATAGGCATAGGCTTTGTGCTTGGAACGACCCACGCGTCCCCGCAACTGGTATAGTTCCGACAGCCCGAACCGGTCAGCCCGGTCAATCAGGATGGTATTGGCGTTGGGAATATCTAGGCCGCTTTCAATGATGGTGGTGCAGAGCAGTACATCAAACTCGCCTGCGGCAAACTGGCGCATGATCCCGGCCAGGCCACCGGCCGACATCTGGCCGTGCCCGACGCCGATCCGGGCCTCAGGCACCAGGCGCTGTAGCCGGTCACGCAGCCGGTCAATACTGCGAACCCGGTTGTGAAGATAGAAAACCTGGCCTTCCCGGTTCAGTTCCCGCATCACTGCTTCCCGGATGACCGCATTGGAATCGGGGGTGACGATGGTTTCCACGGCGAGCCGCTCCTGCGGAGGCGTCTGAATAGTGCTCAAGTCCCGCGCCCCGGTCAGGCTCATGTAGAGCGTGCGGGGGATCGGCGTCGCCGTCAGGGTTAGTACATCGACAAGTCTCCGGATATGCTTGACCTGCTCCTTGTGGAGGCCTCCGAACTTCTGCTCCTCATCGATGATGACCAGTCCGAGTTCCTTGAAGACGAGGCTGGGCTGGAGCAGGGAATGGGTGCCGATGACGATATCGACCTTGCCCTCGGCGAGCCCCTCGATGACGCCCCGCTGCTCGCTGTGACTGCAGAAGCGGCTGAGCATCTCGATCCGGACGGGGAAGGGGGCCATACGTTCGGCAAAGGTCTGGAAATGCTGCTGGGCAAGAATGGTGGTGGGAACCAGCACGGCTACCTGACGCCCTGCCATGACGGCCTTGAATGCGGCACGAAGGGCCACCTCGGTCTTGCCGTAACCGGCATCGCCGCAGAGCAACCGGTCCATGGGTCGCTTGTTTTCCATGTCCTTTTTCACTTCCCGAATGGCCGATTCCTGGTCCTCTGTTTCCTGATACGGGAAGGCGGCCTCCAGTTCATGCTGCCAGGGATTGTCGGGTGGGAAGGCAAAGCCGTCCTGCGAGTCGCGGCTGGCCTGGATTTCGAGCAGGGTTCCGGCCATATCCTGAACGGCCCGTTCGGCGGCAAGTTTTTCGCGATTCCACCGTTTCCCGCCCAATTGGTGGAGCGGGACATTGCGGCGGCCGACGCCGACATAGCGGGTCAGCAGGTGCGCCTGGGCGACCGGGACATACAGTTTGGCTCCGTCGGCGTATTCGATGGCAAGCGCTTCGGTGAGTTGTTTGTTGACCGTGATTTCGCGCAACCCGAGATAGCGACCCACGCCGTGTTCCACATGGACGACCAGGTTGCCGGGCTCCATATCGGTCCAGTCGGTAATTCGGGCACCGCTGACGAGGGCCTCGGCTTTTCGTAATGGGAGGCGTCGCCGTTGAATCTTCCGGCCATAGAGATCGGGTTCGGCCACGATCAGGAGTCCGAGATCGGGGCAGGAAAAGCCGCCGGAGAGCGGTGCCA
>CAIZMS010000283.1 GCA_903934155.1 uncultured bacterium
CCTCGCGAATTTCGCCATGGGCTACAATTTGCTCTCGTTGCATGGCATGTACTACACCACCCGGGGCGGCTGGTGGGAATGGGCGCCCCCGGACAACACCTTCCGCATGCCTTACTGGAAGCACATGCGCGGGTTCATGGACTGTGTCCAGCGCCTCAGCTATCTGTTCAGCCAGGGGCATCACCGCTGTGACGTGGCCATCCTTTATCCCGTTGCCCCGGCGGAGGCCGGCATGGGGGGCGGCGAGGCCGTCGGCACCGCCTTCCGATTGGCCGGTCAGCTCTATGAAAAATCGATCGACTTCGACTTCATGGATTTCGAGTCACTCGACCGGGCCACGATTGTGGGCAAGGAATTGCATGTCTCCGGTGAAATCTACCGCGTGCTGGTGTTGCCGGCCATGAAGGCGGTGCGACATTCAACCCTCCAGAAGGCCCTGGCATTCCACCGGGCCGGGGGTGTCGTGCTGGCGCAGGGCGCCTTGCCGGAAGCCAGCGACCGGGTGGGGCGTGACGATCCGGAAGTGGCGTCGATCGTGAGGGAGCTGTTTCCGGACGGGCCGACCTCGAATGCCCTGGACAGGGTGATGGGGGCGATCCCGGTGCGCGATTACGAAGGTCCGGGTTATGTGCAGCACCGGCGGATCGGGCCGCGCGACCTGTATGCGATCTACAACGCCCCGAAAGGAACCCAGGTGTGCTTCAGGGCCGTCGGCAAGGTCGAGTTATGGGATCCCTGGACCGGGGCGATTCAACCGCTGGCGGTGTCCTCGCAAACCGCCGACCGGACCACGCTGAACCTGCCCTTGACGGAAAAGGAGATGCAGTTGGTCGTCTTCAGTCCGGGCCAGCCCGATAGGGTTAACTTAACAACGAACAACCAACAACTAACAACTCTTGAACTCACCGGCGACTGGGAGTTCGAACTTCAGCCGACCTCGGATAACCGTTATGGGGATTTCCACTGGCCCGCCACCAAGGCGTTGATCGGGGCCGAAGTGCGCCAGCTGTGGTATTGCGAGGGTGCGTCCTCCAACGGGCCGTGGCGCCGGGTCACGGTGTCCTATGGCCCCCAGTTCATTCAGGGCGGGCGCTTGCCGCCGGACACCGGGACGCCCGAGGGGAAACCCCTGGAGTTCTCCTGGCGCTGGGGCATCGAGAACAAGCCCGCCATGCAGGGGTGGTGGGGACTGAAGGGGATCGTTGATGATGAGTTGATCGGCCTGGATCCGGAGAAACCGCCGCAAGCGGGAGCGACCGCGGTCAAGCAGGATCGTTATCTCTGGACGACCGTGGTGGCGCCGCGCGCCATGAAGGCGTATGTCAATGCCGGACTTCCCGGCCCGGCGAAGGTGTGGCTCAATGGCGTCGAGACCACGGGCCAGCAGGTCGCCCTCAACGCCGGAGGCAATACCCTGGCGCTTTACTATGACGGGGGTCAAACCGGCCGGACGCATTTCGTCCTCGCCACGGAGTCCTATCCGCAGGCAAAACCCAGATTGAAGTATCCTCCCGGCGAGCAACCGAAGTTCGAGAACCGGCCTTTGGCCTCGCGGTGGTGGAATAATCCGGCGGTGCTGCCCTTTGATATCCGGCCGGGGGAGGCGCAGCCTGTTGGCTGGTATCGTTTCCTTTCGCCGCCCGGGTTCAGGGCGATGACGGTGTCGGCGCGCGGGAAAGTCCAGGCCTGGGCCGACGGCAAGGCGATGGTCGAACGGCGTGGCGGTATTTACAAGGTTGCCACCCCCTCGGAGCGGCCGGTCCAGGTCATGCTCCGGATCGTCCAGGAGCGCGGCTGCTATGGGGGCGCGACGCTGCCCGAGCCCATCCGGCTCGAGTGCGGCCCCGGCCTGTTCGCCCCCGGCGATTGGTCCTGGAACGAGGGGTTGGTGAGCTACTCCGGCGGCGCGTGGTACCGCAAGACGATCCCCTTGCGGCCCGCCAAACAGGTGACGCTGGACCTGGGTAATGTGGTGAGCTCGGCGGAACTCCGGGTGAACGGGCGCCCCGCCGGGGTGCGGGTCTCGCCGCCATGGACCTTTGACATCACGCAGGCCGTGAAGGCGGGCGACAACCGGATTGAACTGCTGGTGTGCAACACCCTGGCAAACCACTATACCACCGTGCCGACCTCGTTCTGTGGCTGGCTCACCTCGGGATTGCTGGGGCCGGTTAGCCTTAAGATAGAGGAATAGGCCATGATGTGCGGGCAAGATACCGGATTTGCAGTCAGGCGGGGCGGGGCCTTGGCCCTGCTCCTGCTGGCTGCCGGAACTTGTCGTTTGCCTGCGGGCGAGCCGACGCTGGCCCCACTCGAGATTCCCGGCGGCGCCAGGGAGATTGTCTTTTGCACCCGGACCGGGAGTGGCGATCCCCACTTTTACGCGAACTTCGGTTATGAGTCGATGGACCCCACTCGCTCGTATTCCGGCACGCGCGGGCGGCTCTGTAAACTCGATACACGCACTGGGCGGCTGACCACGCTGATCGAGGATCTGCAGGGTGCCGTGCGCGATCCCGCCGTATCCTGCGACGGCAAGCGCATCCTCTTCGCCTGGCGCAAGGGCGGGACGGCCTGTTTCAATCTCTACGAATGCGATACCGACGGCGGGTCACTCCGTCAGGTCACCTTCGGGCAATGGGATGATTTCGAGTGCTGTTATCTTCCCGACGGCGGCATCATTTTCGTCTCGTCGCGCGCCAAGCGCTGGGTCAACTGCTGGGCAACGCAGGTCGCCACCCTGTTCCGGTGTGATGCCGATGGCCGCAACATCCGGATCCTCTCAGGCAACATTGAGCAGGACAACTCGCCCTGGGTGCTGCCCGACGGGCGCGTGATCTACACCCGCTGGGAATACGTCGATCGTAGCCAGTTGCTTTATCATCATCTCTGGACGATGAACCCCGACGGCACCGGGCAGATGGTCTACTATGGCAACCAGAATCCCGGCATGGTGATGATTGACGCCAAACCCGTTCCGGGCTCGGAGGACGTCGTGGCGATCTTTTCGCCCTTCCACGGTTATCCCGACCATTACGGGCGCATCGGGCTTGTCAACAGCAAGAACGGCCCCGACGACCTGTCTTCCCTGCGCCTGTTTACGACGCAGAATTATGCGGATCCGTATCCCTTGTCGTTCGACCTCTTCCTGGCCTGTGAAGGGAACAAACTGGTGGTGGCGGATCGTGGCGGGAAGATGCGCACGCTCTTTGTGCATCCGGACGCGGAGGTGCTGATTCAGGAACCCCGGCCGATTGTGGCGCGGCCGCGGGAGCCGGTCATTCCCGGCCGCGTGGATTTGCGGAAGACCACCGGCCAGCTCATTTGCCAGAACGTTTATTTCGGGCGGCGGATGGATGGCGTACGGCCGGGGGAGATCAAGAAACTGCTGGTTCTGGAGACCTTGCCCAAGCCACTGAACGTTGACGGCCTTTCCGTTGGGGGGTATCCGATCAGTTTTTCCAGTACGTTCTCGCTGGAACGGATTCTTGGCACTGTGCCGGTGGAGGCGGATGGATCGGCGAACTTTGAGGTGCCGGCCAACCGGAGCCTCTCCCTGGTGGCGCTGGACGGACAGAATCGTTCGGTCAAGCGGATGCAGAGCTTCCTCACGGTCATGCCCGGCGAGGTCAATAGTTGTCTGGGGTGCCATGAAGAGCGCAAGAAAAGCCCGGTGGCGGCAACCAAGAAACTCATGGCCACGGGGCGGGCGCCCAGCCGGATCGAACCGGTTGCCGGGATCCCCCCCGTCTTCGACTTCACGCGGGACATCCAGCCGATACTGGATCGGCACTGCCTTCCGTGCCATGACGCCCGGAAGCGGGCCGGGGGCGTGGAATTGACGGGCGACTGCAATCCGATGTGGTCGATGTCCTACTACCACCTCATGTCGCGCATGCAGGTTTTCGTCGGGGGCAACCTGGGCAAGAGCAGTTATCCGCCGCGGACGCTGGGCGATTCCATCAGTCCCCTGATGTGGAAGCTGCAGGGGGCGGACGAGGATTATGATCTTGCCGACGCCTTCACGCCGGATACGCGCAAGTGGCCGAGGTTGGTGAAGA
>CAIZMS010000284.1 GCA_903934155.1 uncultured bacterium
CGCCATGAAGCGTGTGCTTTGCATGTGTCTTTCGGGGCTGGGGGATGCGATCCTGTTCTCGCCCACTATCCAAGAATTAAAAAAAACACATCCTCGCCTTGAGATTGATGTGCTGGTGATGTTTCGATCCGTTGAGTCTATCTATGCGGCTGATCCGGCTGTCTCCCGCGTTCTTTATGTGGATTTCCTGAACCAGTCCTCCCTGCGGTCCCTGCGCGATATCTGGGCCATTCGTCGCCTGGGGTATGATGCCGTAATTGCCGCCTATCCGTCGAACCGGGCGGAATACAGTCTTGTGCAGGTCATGTTGGGCGGACGCCGCATCGGGCATCGTTACGCTCATCTGGATCGAGTCAATCTGAATTTCCTGCGCCACGATACCGTGCGGGAGGATCAGCATCATGTGGTGGAGCAGAATCTGGCCTTGCTGTCGTTTCTGGGAGTGTCACCTTCCCCGACTCCGATTCCGATGCGGCTCCAGCTCGCCCCGTCGGATCGAGATGCTGCCCGGCGATGGGTTGAGGCGCATGTTGCGCCGGGTCGGCCCCTGTTTGGATTCCACGCCGGCAGTGCTCTTCTCAAGAATCACATCCACAAGCGCTGGGCGGCCGACCGGTTTGGGAATTTGGCTAACCAACTGGTGAAGCAGTATAACGCCCATGTGGCGGTATTTGGCGGGCCCGAAGAGGATGAGCTGAAACAGTCTGTCTGCGCGTTTTCGGGTTGTGGGGAACGGGTCCACTCTGTGGAGAAGTTTCCCTTCATGCACAGTGCCGCACTGCTGGAGAGGTGTCGGATGATGGTGTCCAACGATTCTGGACTTATGCACGTGGCGGCTGCGGTCGGGACGCCCACGGTGGCGATCCTGGCGTACACCAACGCGAATTGGGTTCACCCTTGGTGTGTGCCGCATCGCGTGGTGCGGAAGGAGCTGCTCTGCAGTCCTTGCTTCTATCACAGTCCGCGTCCGGCGCGATGTCGGGCAAATTTGAACTATACCTGCAACGATATCGGTGTTGACGCCGTCTTTGACGCCGTGGCAGACCTTATGCGGGAAATCACCGCTTAGGCAAAGCCTGTTTGTTTCAATACTAATTCATAGGCCTCGGCATAATAGCGGCCGAGGTTGTGCCAGTCGAAATGTTCGGAGGCGATCTGGGTTCGGTTGCGCTGGTTGATGCGTTCGCGCCGATCCAGTTGCATGAAGTCGAACAGTTGGTTGGTCAGGGTATTCGCTGCGCTGTCGAAAGAAGCGTGCCGACGATCGAGGACATGCAGGCCATCCTTGGTGTGATCCGGGATGTTATTCTCGAGATAGGTTCCAAATCCAGACAGGTTGCTCGTGATGGAGGGGAGCCCCAGCGCGGCACATTCCAGGGGCGCGTAGCCCCACGGCTCGTAAGAGCTCGGGAAAATGCCGAGGTGGCAACCCCGCACAAACTGGTCGTAATCCATCCCGAAAAGCGGATCGTTGGTGGTGACGAAGTCGGGGTGATACACCACCTTGACGGGGTCCGAGGGCTGGTTGAACAGCTGGCAGGATCGCAACTGGTTGAGAACCTCGTCGTTCTGGTCGTCCACCAGGTCATGCGTGACAATCGTGGGCATGCTTTTGGTTTTCCAGACGTGCATGAGGCGGCGGAGGCGCAGGCGCCAGTAGTCATCCACCAGTTCATCCATGTCGGGATACTTGCCCATGGAGGCCGAGACAAAAAGCCGTTCCTCAATCTGGTGGGCGATGGCGTGACAATCGTCCCGCATTTCCTGCATCATGGCTCGGCGGCGAAGCGCTTCGGCATTGATGGAGCGGATCGGTTTGCGGGTGATGACGAAGAACACCACGGTCTTGTTGGTGCCGGCCATTTTCATGCGGTGGTTGAGACGGGCCAGCGATTCGATGGTGAGATCGAAGCCCTTGTTGCGGTACTCAAACCGGCCGGAGGTGAAGAAGTACATTGTCCGGTCGAGGTCAAACGAGTAGCTCGGGAAGAAATGGGCCACCACGAAATCGTTGATCTTTTCCTTGTAGACGCGGTGCAGGTTCTGGAATTCATGAAGCGCCACGAACCGCTCGATGTTCAGCCCGTTGGGTACCAGTACATCGGGTTTCCGCCCGAGCAGGTGCTCGCATTCGAGCCCGGTGATATCGCTGACGGTTGAAAAAATGTGACTCCCGTGGGCGGCGGCGCGCTCCAGCCGGACCTGGGCCTCGATATTGAAGCGCCGTGCGTCCGCTTCCCAGTCCACGAACGGCAAATGGTCATAAAACCACGGATCATTCATAGCCAGATAGCGCCCGAGCAAGGTGGCGTGTGTGGTGAAGACGATGGACACCGGAATGTTGGCACGCCGGATTTCCGGGATGGCGGACCCGCCCATCCATTCGTGGAAATGCCCGATGATCGCGCGCTTTCCGGTCTGCGCCTTGGTGATGGCGCGGAAGCACTGTTCCACGACATACCCGAAGGAGCAGACCTGATTGATCAGGTCATCCCCGTCGGGTATGGCGATGTTGTGGTGTTCCCACATGAGGTATTTGATCCAGCCCAGCTGGGGGGTGACGGAGCGGGGATTTAACAGCAGAACACG
>CAIZMS010000285.1 GCA_903934155.1 uncultured bacterium
AAATCGAGCGCAACCGGGAGGAGTGATTCCGTCATCGCGGGAGAGCATGCGGAGAAGTGTGCCGAGCTGTTTTTGAAAAATTGCACCGGCCTGCAAGTCCAGGTCTATCCGTCCTTTCAAGGATCCTGGCCCGCTGCAGCTCCCGAGAGCATTGAGAAGATGGACTTCAAGGCCGAAGGGCTGAGTGCCCTGGTGAACTGGGGCCTCGATCACAAGCAGGAAACCCTGCACCACCTCATGATCGGCCCGAACCAGTATTTTCCCGAATGGTTCTGGAAAAACAAATACACCGCCGAGGAGTTGGATCAGCTCCTGAAGCGATACATAACCACCCTCATGGCCGCGAATGACAACAAGCGTAAGATGGACGGCTGGAATATCTTCAATGAAATGTTTATCCCCAAAGAGGAGAGCGGGGAATATAAAACGGATGGCTCAGGGCGGGGTAATTGCGTGTGGATGCGCATGGGATTCGAAGCTGACCAGTCCGGCCTGAAGGGGAAAGCCAAAATCAATGAGAAGCATCCCGTCGTCTTCCGGAAGGCGCTGATGTATGCCTCCGTGGCCTCCGGAAAGCTGGAGATTCGTGAGTCCAGAGTAGAAGAAATCAACCGCAAGAGCGACGCCCTCTATCAGCTGATCAAGCACCTGCTCAACAGTGGTGTCCGCGTTGATGCGGTGGGATTTCAGGGCCATCTCAATGTCAACCGGTCTTACGATTGGGACAGTATTAAAAAGAATATCCGGCGTTTCAAAGACCTGGGATTGGAAGTCTACATCACCGAATTGGACGTCAGCATGGGAATGGGGTGGAAAAAGGGAGATCCCTTTCCGCGGGACTATGAAAAGCTGCAGGCTGAACGCTTCTATGGCATCGTCAAGGCGGCCCGGGAGGCCGGTGTGCACCGCATTGATGTCTGGGGGCTTTCAGAAGCTGACAACCAGTATTGGCTGGTCGGGCAGAATCCCCGCTTGTTTGATGAGCAGTTCAAGCCGCGGGCGATCTACCAGGCGGTTCTCAAGGCACTGTATGATACGCAAGAATGATTTCGCTAGTCGAACCAGTCGATCGAGGCAACGGCTTAACCGTCGAGTCTCATCTCCGACATAAGGGCAACGACATACTTTCTCAAGTGTTTCCAGCCCGTCGGGCCTCATCGAGGGCGATTCCCGTACCCCAGTAGCACCGAACACGGACACACGGACAGGCACAGACCTACACGGACAAACACCGACGAGCACGGACGACCCGCAGGATGAAAGTAAGAAGTAAGAATTATGAATTAAGAAGTTATGCAGATCCGCAGGCTCGAACACGGACACACGGACAGACACAGACCTACACGGACAAACACCGACGAGCACGGACGACCCGCAGACCCTTAGCCCCGTACCCCCGCAACCCCGTCCTCCGCAGCTTACTTCAGCCCTTCCACCAGCGCGATGACGGCATTGTAGATCATGGCGCCGGTTTTGGGTTCGACACGGGATGCCTGGTCTGAAGCATGGTGCATGTCGCACCACTGGGGCGGGACGAATTTGGGATCCAGCCCCTTGCGGCCGTGGGAATAGAGCCAGAACTGATGGGCTTCGAGCTCCGGGGCGGCCGCCAATGCGATCACCGGAATGCCGGCTTTCTCGAAGCTGAGGTAATCCGTGGCGGGGAAACGGGGGAATTCGACGAATTTCGTGTGCTGCCGGACGCAGATTTCGCGCAGGGCCTGATGCAGGCCGGCGCTGCGGGCATCGCTGGTGGAACCAAACATCAGCGTATCACCCCAGGCCGCGATGTCGAGAACGATGGCGGCGGCGATCCGGTCGCGGCCCAACCGCTGCACGCAATCGTTGGAGCCATGCAGACCGGTTTCCTCGTGATCGAAAAGGACGATCCGCACCGGATGGGCAAGTTTCCGATCGCGCAAGCTTTTGGCAACCTCGATCAAGGTCAGGACCGCCGCGCCGTTGTCATAGGCGCCTTCGCTCATTGCCCCATCCGGCAGGCGGACCGTATCATAGTGGGCGCCGACCACGATCACCGGCGATTTTGCCGTGGCGGTCGCGCCCACCAAGATCACCAGATTGCGCCCGGCCAATTCCTTGCCGTCTTTTTTAACGACCTTGAACTCCTGGATCTCATAAGGCAATTTAGCCGCCTTGACGATCTCCTCGAGCGCCGCCAACCGCGCCGGGTTCTCCTGCTTCACCAGCTTCGCCAAGCCGGCCTGCAACGGCAGTTCCTTCAGCGGCGCCACCGGAGCCGGAGCAAAGGCGCAGCCGGCAACACAAACCAGTATCAGCAAGATGGCAAACGATTGCTTAAACACGATTATGATTCTCCCAACCAGGCATAGCCGAAACCACAAAAACAACGGCAAA
>CAIZMS010000286.1 GCA_903934155.1 uncultured bacterium
ACCGTTGCGGGATTTTTGGTTTTGGTACTCCAAAATAAAAATACCGCAACATTGTTTTCTCTTCTCCGCCCTTTCGGATTAGTGTGAATCAGTGCAGATTAGTGGTGAAGTCTTCATAGGGGTTCCTGTGAGGGGGAGGCGGGGGTCCATTTCCGGGTGCGGGCCAGGCGCATGGGGCGGTAGGTGCCATCGGCCTGCTCCCGCTGGATCACCTTCATGTACAACCGGCCCATCTTCACTTCCTTGGTCTCATCTTTGTAGAAGGTGTTCCAGGCATACTCGTACATTTCCTGCAATTTATCCGGACTCATACGGGCAGGCTTGTACACCACATCCCCGCCGGTATACTCCGCCCACCGGTTATGAAGAATGCGCCCCTGCCCCTCCAACTGCTCCCGGATGGAGGAATGCGGGAACGGGGTCAGCACCGTGAATTCAGCCAGGTCGAGGTCAATCTCCAGAAGGAAATCCACCAGCCTTTTAATATAATCCTCATCGTGGTCATCCATCCCAAGAATGATCGTTCCCTCCACGCCGATGCCGCGATCCTTGAGACGCTTCACGCGCTGCCGGATGCAGTCTGAGGTATCCACCACCGCCTGATAGACGTACCAGCATCCGGCCTCCGCCGCGAGATCAAGAATCCCGTCGTCGTCCTTGATTGGATGCGAGACCCATTTCTTTTTGAGCGGAATCATGGCACGGAACAATTCCTTTTCCCAAGCGTCATCCTGGGCCAGCGAATTGTCCACGACAAACAGCCGGTTGTTGTCGATCCCGGCCATTTCCTCGATCACCGTCTCCACCGGCCGGGGGCGGAATTTTCGCCCGCCCAGAAACGGCGTACAGCAGGGAAAACAGTTGAACCGGCAGCCGCGCGAGGCATGGATCAGATCCACCATCTGCACGCCCCGGAAATTATAGCGGTCGCGCTGGAGGATACTGCGCCGGGCCGGACCAATCAGGGCCATATCGGGAGGATCTCCCAGGAAATTATAAACTTTCTTCAACTTACCTTGCTTCAAATCTTCCAAAACGGCTCCAAACCGGCCCTCCGCCTCACCCAGAAAAACGGCGTCGGCGTGCTTCATGACCTCCTCGGAATGGAGCATCGTGGCGATTCCGCCGAAGATCACCGGAATTTTCCGGGCCCGGTAATGGTCGGCAATTTCCCATGCCCGCGGCATCTGGCAGGTCAACATCACCGACATCGCGACCAGGTCTGGCGAATCGTTCAGATCCAGGGACTGCACATGCTCATCACAGAAAGTGAGGTCGACCTCAGCGGGCACCGTGGCTGCAAACACCACCGGGCCATGGGGTGGCAAATGGAACTCCGGCTGATTCTTCAGCTTCGGCCACCGGGGATAGATCAGTTTCATCTTCATACGCCGCCACACCCTTTCCAAAATCCTAATCGTAATCCTAATCGTAATCGTAATCCTAATCGTAATCCTCTTTCTCCATCCCAATGCCAAGCAAGCCAGAGTCGATTACGATTATGATTACGATTACGATTATGAATAAATCCTACCCAATACAACCGCTACAGCTTCCCGGGCGTCTGCCTTCACGGCTAACATTCCGGAGGCATCACCCATGTCAATCATCATCGCCGCCATCTCCAACAAGTCGTCCAGTCCCCCGCCGGGTTGAACACTATACAACATTGGCCCCTGAAATCCGAAATGAATCGCCGCCTCGGCCAGGGGACTGGATGGCAGCGTATACACAAACAGGTTGGCTCGCGCCAGCACCCGCCCCCCGGAAAGATAGTCCTGGAAATAGGCCCGGTTAGCCGCCAGACACCCTTCCTCATTCGTCCCAATCAGTCCTACATCCCGCTTAACACCATCTCCCAAGGCCCAGCCCGCATCCCGCATGGCCAGTGCACAGGCACACAGGGTCATCCTCGCAACCGCATCGAACCGGCCCATATTCTTGACCGGGACAGGAAAGAGTTCCGGATCCTTCCACGGCGGAATCCCGGCGCCTTCGCCATATGTCCCCTGCTGCCCCTGCAGCACCCGGCCCCATCCGGTTCCGGTAATCCACCCCTTCCCCAGTATGGAAACGTCACTCATGATTTCAACACCAGGGCCGCGTTCACCCCGCCAAAGCCGGAATTGGTAGACAACACCGCGTTCATACCGTCTACCCTCACCTCATGTTTGGAAACCCACCCCACGGCCTCCGGATCCACCTCATGAAGATTCGCCGAAGGCGGAACCACCTGCTGTTCCATGGATTTCAGCGCGACCAACATCTCCACCAGGCCGGCGGCGCCCATGGTATGTCCCAGGCTTCCTTTCACAGAATAGACCGGAACCGGCGGCTCGCAACTCACGTTCTCACAATAATCCAGACAGCCACTGGTGGACGCCGACCTCCGGGCGGCGTCTGACCGCGCCCGGAGGTCGCGGTCCACC